>JABJKL010000024.1 GCA_018660405.1 Pseudomonadota bacterium
ATGATCATTTTGACGCTGCTGATAGGACAAAAACTGGCGCTGCCGATATTTATCGGGGTTTACCTTGTCCGTTGGGGGCACTATCGCAAGCGCACCGCCGTCAGCTATGCGCTCGGCGCGTGGGCAATCATGGTTTTTTTCTACGATCAGGTAATGAGTCTTCTCTTTCATACTTCATATCTAGAGCTCCAGCTTCAAACAGTCCTTCCTCGAGGTTTTCCAGACTGGCTCTTTTTGTAAGCTGGTTTTTTAATCCCAAACCTTTAAATAAATATTGATCAACGAAATTTGGAAATCCAATTTATGCTGGATCTGGCAGCAATGTGACGACTACCGTGAATAAAAATTATTTATATGTATCATTATTTGTGCTTTTCACATTGTCAGGCGCTTGTACACAACAAGAAGAGCAAGTAGCGGCATCCATTGCACCGGTAGTCGCAAGCCCGAATAACGGCGTAAAAAGTATCGTGATTTATGGTGCCTCCGGGAAGATTGGCGGATTAATTGTTCAGCAAGCCCTGGAACGTGGGCACTCGGTGGTTGGTGTATCACGAGACCTGTCCAGATTGACGCTCAAGCATGAAAGATTTAGGGCCATGCAGGGCGATGTTACTGATGTTGAATCGGTACGTTCGGTTACTGCGGGTGCGGATGTTGTGGCTGTTTCAGTCGCCGGGAGTGGTGCAGGAAATTTACCGGGCAACGCGGTGCATGCGCGCGCTGCGGTGGTGATGGTCGAGGCGTTTAGCGACATGGCAAATGCGCCCCATGTTATTCAGCTTGGTGGGGCGACGACCATGTTTGATACGATGGAGGCCATGGAGGAGGGCCTTTCAAATCCCGCGAAAGAGGGCACACCAATGCATGGTATGTTGTTTGGGCATTTGGTTGCATTGAATGTTTATCGATCAAGCACTATTCCCTGGACCATTGTTACACCGCCGATGACGATATTGGGTTGGACGCCCGACGGTATTATAGATGGAAGTACGACACTAGATTCTTACCGAACATCGACCACCGAATTTGTTAGCGATCAAGATGGCAAAAACGAGATTTACGTTTTAGACTTGGCCAAAGCAGTAGTCGATGAAGCGGAAAACGCCGCGTTTATCGGGCAGCGTTTCACACTAGGCTATTGATAATAATCTATTAGATGAGGGGAACATGAAAAAAGAGACCATTTGCATTCACGCTGGATACGAAACCGACACGACGACCAAAGCATGTGCTGTGCCCATTTATCAAACCGTTGCGTATGAATTTGACAACGCACAGCATGGTGCTGATCTGTTTGACCTGGCGGTCCCCGGCAATATTTATAGTCGGATAATGAACCCCACCTGGGATGTATTGGAACAGCGTATGGCTGCGATGGAAGGGGGTTTGGCGGCACTTGCAACTTCTGCCGGGAGTGCGGCTATCAACTACTCAATTTTGACCATTGCCGAGGCCGGCGATAATGTTGTCAGTACACCGCAACTCTACGGCGGTACTTATACATTATTTGCCCATATGCTGCCGAAGCAAGGTATTGACGTGCGTTTTTCGGATGGGGATCAGCCAGAAGATTTGGCCAAATATATTGACAGCAAAACCAAAGCTGTTTTTTGTGAAACGATCGGTAATCCGGCTGGCAATATTGCCGATATTGAGGCATTAGCGACTATGGCACATGAGCATGGGGTGCCTTTAATTGTTGATAGCACGGTAGCGACACCGGCACTGATGAATCCTATCGAGTATGGTGCTGATATTGTCGTTCATTCGTTGACCAAATATATTGGCGGGCACGGTACTACGCTGGGCGGCATTATTGTTGATTCGGGAAAATTCCCTTGGGCTGAACACAAGCAAAGATTTCCGGTGTTAAACGAGCCAGAGCCGGCGTATCACGGTGTAATTTATACCGAGGCCATGGAGGAGGCAGCTTACATTGCGCGGGCTCGAACGGTGCCATTGCGAAATACCGGTGCTGCGTTGTCGCCCATGTCTGCATTTATGCTTTTACAGGGCCTTGAGACTCTGCCGCTGCGTATGGAACGTCACTGTGATAATGCAATAGCGGTTGCTAAATACCTTCAGAGTCATTCGAAAGTTGAATGGGTGAGTTTTGCTGGGTTAAAAGGCGATAAATACTACGAACTTGCAGAAAAGTACTTTAATGGCAAGCCATCTTCACTGCTGACATTTGGCATAAAGGGTGGTTTCGAGGCGGGTGTGAAGTTTTACGATGAGTTAAAATTGATCAAGCGTTTAGTCAATATTGGTGATGCTAAAACACTTGCTTGCCACCCGGCATCAACGACTCATCGACAAATGACCGAAGAAGAGCAAGTACAAGCCGGTGTATCACCTGAGATGTTACGTTTCAGTGTGGGCATCGAGCATATCGACGATATTATTGCCGATATTGAACAAGCCTTCGAGGTGGTGTGAGAACGGCCCCTAGTGCTTTGATGAATATGAGTTTTTGGTAATACGTCGATAAAACACTATTCGATAGAACTGCACACCAGCGACGACCAGAAGCCAGACCATACCAAAGTATAAATATAGAAATTGATTTCCGGGCAGCAGGCCCAGCGTATTAATAAATTGTATTAGCGTGGATGCGATAATGCCTCCAGTGAAAAGCACAACCAAATAAGGATTAAGAACACTCGCTTCCTCAGCTGAAAGATGGCGTTTACGACCCAATATTATGACCAATGTCAGGGTGGAAGCGCAGCCAAGCACTGCGCTGGATACTCTCCAGACTTGTTGAGGGTCTAAATTTGAGTGCAGCAGGCCAATGGGAACAAAGGCGACCAGGCCCGCACTGAACGAACAACAAAGCAAGTTTGAAATTCTATATTTGTCCGCTGCATTCCATCCAGCAGGGGAGGAGGCAAAAATAATCACGATACCAGAGAAGCCAGCAAGGCCGACTGAAAACTCAATGATTATAGATAAGGCGGTAATCGGGTCAGTCATCGGGATTATCTAGCGTAAAATTATAGGTCGTCGATTTCAATTTATGTACAAAAAATGGACTCAAACTTCCTGTAAATGAATGCGTTGAGATGGCTTAAATATAGCACTCATTTTAGTGCGCCGAATAGCTGCTTTGAGTCTAATCAAAGGTTATTTTATATCGATATGCGCATGCTGAAGCTGAGGCTTGTAGACATGTGGTATTGCAACTGACAAACTTGTTCCAGTGCTACTTCAGCACGGTTTGCATAAATGAAAGCGATACAGATGATTCAAGACAAGGCACAGCCTGCAGGGAATGGCGAGTTAGAGGCGGATCAATTATAAACCTGATTAGAATAGCATCAGTCTCCCCGAATTCTAATAATAAGGAGTAGACTGCAACCGGATATATACTGTCGTAGAAAAACCTCGTGCCTCCCTTACTAAGCCTCTGTGACATAAACAAGGAATTTACCGTCGCTGGCCGTCGTCAACGCGTTCTTGAGCAACTTAATCTGAATCTAAACGCGCATTCCAGCTTGGCAATAAAAGGTGATAGCGGCTCAGGTAAGAGTACGCTTTTGCATTTGATTGGTGGATTAGATAAACCAGATTCAGGTGAAATATGGTTTGATAACAATCCCATCCATTCAATGGGTGATGCCGCAATCAGCGAAATACGGCGTAGTCGAATTAGCTATATTTTCCAGGACTATCAATTAATTCCAACGCTTAGCACCAGAGACAATATCCGGTTTCAGGCGGTACTTTCCGGAAGACAGGATGAAGTTTTTACTGATCAGCTTATTGAGCAATTAGATTTGACCGACAGTTTAGACAAATTACCGCCCCAACTGTCCGGTGGCCAGCAACAGCGCGTTGCGATTGCCAGGGCATTGGTGCATAAGCCGGATTTAATCCTCGCCGACGAACCCACCGGCAATCTAGACAACCGAAACAGTGCACGAGCGATTGATCTGTTGCTGGGGGCGGTGAAAGTTGCCGGCAGCGCCTTGATAATGGTTACGCATAGCGACGAAATGGCGAACGCCCTGGAGCGTGTACTAACACTAGAGGGTGGCAAGTTAATCGATTTATCTAAAGAGCCAATTCAGCCCAGCTAAAGACGATGCGTCTTATTCTTAAAACCCTGCTTAGCTATCATTGGCGCAATTTAGGTCAAAGCCTGTTTTTATTGGCAGGTCTGGTTAGCGGCCTGAGTTTATGGGTCGCTGTGCAAGTCATTAACGATACAGCCAATGCGAGCTATCAGGATGCCAACCAGTTACTGGATTATCAACTAAGCCACTTAATTACCAGCAATTCGGAACAGGGGGTGCCGCTAGCAGCCTATGTGAGTTTACGTAGAGCGGGTTTCGATAATCTTGTGCCTGTGTTGGAACGGCGATTGCGCAGCGAGGAAGGTGAGCTTCTGGACATCGTAGCAACCGACCTGTTCGCCATTGGAACAAGCGCTTCAGACTATAGCGGTGCCGCAAGCGGTGTGAAAGGCGGTCCTGCAGAGGTCAGCCCCAAAGATGAATTCTCAGGCGAAGCTTGGCTGGAATTTGTTAGCCCACCGTACCTTACCTATGTACCAGCGGATTTGGCGCAACGCTTGGGTATCACGGATGGCGATAGCATTATTACGCGCGGGGGAGTCAATTTTCCTTCCAGCCAGATCATTGCGGGTGGCGCTGGAAACGCAACAAAACTAATGCTTGATATAGGCGCTGCGATGGCAATATTTGAGCAAGATGGATTTGATTATTTAGCCGTCATCGGCAACACCACCGACGTGCAACTGCTCAGCGATCAATTGGAAGATGGCAACTATAGTTCGTTGCAAATTTCGAGCAACACACAGGCGCTGGATTTGAGTCAGTTGACCGATAGTTTTCATATCAACTTAACCGCTATGAGCTTGCTATCACTCGTGGTGGGATTATTTATTATTTATAACGCCGCCCAGTTTTCAATTATCTATCGACGCGGCAGCATCCGCACGTTACGAGCCTGCGGTGTAAGCGTCAGGGAGTTAGCTGTTGGCCTCATTATTGAGTATCTTTTGTGGGTATTGATCGGAACATTATTGGGTTGCGCACTAGGGTTTTGGTTAGGCAGTAGTCTATTACCGAATATAAGCGCTACGCTTAACGGTTTGTATGGAGCATCCGTGGCCACCGGGGCCATATTTAATCCTCAGTGGTTGTGGCAAACAATGGCCATAGGGTTAGTGGGTATGGGGCTAGCGATTGCGGTACCTATGTGGAACCTGATGAGCACACCAGCGATCATCCAGTCATTTTCGGCATCTGTGGCGACCCATGACCTGGATTATAATAAAGGTCGTTGGTTCAGTGTGTTGATGATTGTATTTTTGGTTTTGCTCGGTTGTGGTTTGTTGGAGTATGGATTGCTGGAAAGCGGCTTGCTTAAAACGAATCAGGGTTTGTTAAGTGCGTTTGGCAGTTTAGCGGCACTATTGTTCGCAGGCGCATTAATACTGCCCCAGGCATTATCGTGGTTAATCCATTTGGTAAGTCGCGGCTTACCTGAAAGCTGGTACATGAGACGCTGGTTGATGTCTGACATCATGTTGCAATTACCACGAACGCGGATCGCATTTATGGCGATTTTATTGGCGTTGGTCGCAAATATAGGCGTAAATCTAATGGTTAGTAGCTTCCGCACCGCATTTACTAACTGGCTGGATTACCGGCTCGCAGCAGATATCTATGTGGTCGGGGCTCAAGACGAAGACTTTTTCAATATAGATTTACCGGGGGTTACAGAAGTTTTTCAAACTGCTCATCAGACCCTTCGTTGGCAAGGAAAGACAATCTCTGTTCGCGGCATTGACCCACAAGACCCATCGTATAATGACCCTGAGTTATTTAGTCGTTTGCTGGCTGAGAGCATTAATACGAGCGCAACATCTGGGCTTCTTCAGCAATGGCAATCCGGCACGGGGGTGTTCATTAACGAACAGATGCGTCACAGGCAAGGTGTCATACCCGGTAACGAAGTTGTATTAACGATGCCAGATGGTAGTCAATCGTATCGGGTGTTGGGAACCGTACATGACTACGGTAATACCCAATTTGAAATCTATTTGCCAAGCTCTGAACTCCATCAAAATTGGCCATCGGCAGCCGTAACGGGTGTTGGACTGGTTCTGGATGGTTCTCGGTCAGAAGCACAGGTTATCGAACATTTGGTGCGTGTGGGTGTGTCGGCAGAGCGCATTCGCTCACAGGCTGATGTAAAACGTCTTGCCAGTACTATCTTCGAAAGAACCTTCCTTATTACCGCGGCATTAAATTCACTCACGCTACTCATAGCCGGAATATCCATGTTATGCGCCTTGTTAGCCCTACAAATTGAGCGTGCTGGTTTTATTGGCAATTTACTATCATTAGGCTTGCGTCGCACAGAGCTCATTACAGGCATGCTGGGAGCACTTTTATTCAAGTATATCGTTACTTTGCTGTTGGCTTTACCGCTTGGCTATCTACTGGCCTGGGTGCTGATCGAGAAAATTAACATTTTGAGTTTTGGTTGGACCATGCCCCTGGTGTGGCAAGGACAAGCGGTGCTAAATACTGTCGGCATTGCGCTACTCGTACTATTGGCGAGTTCATTTCCGGTACTATGGCTGCTAAAGCGAAAACCGTTACGACATTGGCTGGCGCGATCGGTGTACTCCGTATGAGCTTCCGGTTTCCACTACTCGTCTTGACTGCGTCCATTTTGCTATGGTTAATACCAGGTCATGCCCAATCAGATGACCCTTATGCATTTTTACGTAGTTCAAATGAGGGCTCAAATGAGGGTTCACAGACGGGTTATGCCGAAGTAATCCCCGGGCAGGTGATTGAATTCCCACGAGATCACGGTTCTCACCCTGAGTTTCGCATTGAATGGTGGTACGTTACCGCTAATGTGGAAGATGCAGATGGCAAGCAATTTGGTGTGCAATGGACCCTGTTCCGTCGAGCCCTATTACCTGCCAGTGGGCCAGCGGGTGGTGAAGCCGCCGTGGGGCAGGGTAAGCAATGGCAAAGTAACCAGGTTTGGTTAGCGCACACTGCCATTACTAATGCCAGTGAACATAAACATTGGCAGAAAATGGCCCGCGGTGGCATCGGTCAGGCCGGCGTACGTGCTCACCCGTTTGATGCATGGATTGATCATTGGTCGCTCAGCAGCATGGCAAATACACAGGACGATGTTTACCCGCTGGAACTAAGCTTTAGCGCGCAAGAAGGCGATGCATATGGGGTAAACCTGAAACTCAGTGGTGATACTCCGATTGTTTTACATGGCCAGGAGGGTTACAGCCAGAAATCTGCCAGCAAACAAGCAAGCTACTACTACAGCCAGCCGCAACTGGCAGTTAGTGGCCAGATTGTTTGGCAGGGCAGCCTTGTTAAGGTCACGGGGCAAGCCTGGTTAGATCATGAATGGAGCTCGCAACCGCTAGCGGCTAATCAATCCGGTTGGGACTGGTTTGCACTGCACCTTAACGATGGCAGGGCCTTAATGATCTATCGAATGCGGGAAGAACCCCCGGAAGGTCTGAAAAGCTATTGGCTAAGCGGTAGCCTGATTACGCAAGATGGCAGCAAAACAAATATACTGGGTGATGAAGTGATACTGGAAGTGCTGGGAATTGAAGATGTAGGCGGCCGTACGCTGCCACTACGCTGGCGCGTATTGATTCCCAAGTACGATATTGACCTGAAGATAGAACCACTTCACACTAATCAATTTATCAGCGGTGCATTGCCTTACTGGGAAGGCGTGGTGTTCGCTACAGATTCCGGCACCCGGAAAGAAGCTGGGCGCGGTTATATGGAACTGATGGGATACTGAATTTAGCGCATGGCACTTGATCTGCCAAACTGTAAATGACAGTTTGGCAGATCGCACAACGATCGCGCTTTAAGAGCTATTCCTTTAGATTAGAGAGGAACTACTTTGTTGGCACAAGGGCCTTTTTGGCCTTCACC
>JABJKL010000239.1 GCA_018660405.1 Pseudomonadota bacterium
CGATATAGGGGTCTCTGAAAGTTGTGCCAATATGAGCCCTATCTGTACCGCGGCCACGCACCCCTGCCATATGCGTCAGATACATCAGCTCCATGTGCCAAGCTCGATTGTTGTGCATAATTGTTAACATTGGCAGACGATGATGTGCCGCAGTCCAGAGTGCTCCTGGCGCGTAATTAATATCACCATCTCCTTGGATATTTATAACAATGCGCTTACGTTCTTTTGCGGCCAATGCGGCTCCCGTACTTGCGCCAATACAGTATCCAAGCGCTGACGCAGGATAAACGCCGAGGTAGCTATAGGGTTTATCGTGATCCCATAATTCTGCGTGATGCCGGCTAGAGAAGTTTGATGGTGACGCCAAACACCAATCAAGGTCTTTTATATGGGGCCAAAGTTCAGCGTAGAGCCTAGCTAAACTCACAGGAGATGAGTTCCAACCTTTCTTCTTTTCTTCAAGAATTACTTCTAGTGAACTCACTCGAGCACTGGAGTTAGCCTTTGCATGTTGCTTAGACCGTTGCATGATGGTCGACTGCATTTGCTCATCTAATTTCTCTTGAACCGAATCTAAAAGTATAGGCAAACTCGCTTCCGCATCTGCAGCAATATCCATCGTGCCTTCCGTTTCAGGAGGCGCTGCGGGAGAACGTGTCCACCCAAACTCTAAACCCATATCGTCACGGCCAGCCAAATCCCTCAAATGCGGCCCGCGAATTGAAGCATCTCGCCCCGAGTATTCGAGCCCCAAAATATAATCGTAATCGGGATCTACACCCTCACCACTTAGAGGGTGCCTTTGGGGGAAGCTCATAGGCCCCATCGTCGCCTGGCTGTCAGTAGAGGCTCCGACCATCTCGGCGAGCTCGATAGCTCTCTTTACTCCCTCGGGGGTACGAAATCTACCTACAGAAATATGTGGATTACTAGCTTCAACTAACCCTTTCGCAATTTCATCTGCTGCACGCTTATCAATCCCTAAAATTTCTGGGGGACTGTATACAGGGACAGCGAAATCGCCCGCTTCTTGTTTCTGAATTTCAGAATCTAAAACTATAAGCACTGGCGCACAGGGTGGCGTTATGGAACGACGGTACCCCTCTTGCAGAGCATCGAGAGTTTCTTCTAATGACGAGGGATGCGCATCCCACTTGGTGTACGGCCGAGCCAAGGCGGCTATATCCTCGCCGGTATGCGCTTTGACAAAATTGTGCTCATCGTTACCGACCAAAACTATCATTGGAACATGGCCATGAAATGCTTGAAATATCGCCATCGATGCATGCTGCAAGCCTACTGTTCCTTGAACTAGGGCAACCATTGGCCGCCCTTCCGAACGCGCATATCCGTGTGCCATATCAACCGCAGATTCCTCGTGCAAAGCCGAGATAAACTCTGGCATCACATTGGGGGTTTCACCGTAGTTAATGATCGACTCCTGAAGGCCTTCAAAGCTAGAACCAGGATTGGAAGCAACATATTCAATTTTCAAATCGCGTAATACTTGGACCATTAAATCGGAAGAAGCTCGCATCACTGTGTGATTGGCTACTGGAGGTTGGCTTATACCAACCTCCCGCTCTGCCTTTTCCGGTGATGGCGGTATAGAGACAGGTCGCTCTGTGGATGACTCTTGGGCCTCTGCGCGATATACACCCGCTGGCCCCGTCGCTGCCGCCAACGTTACGACACTTGCCATTGTGCTCGAACCTAGAAATCCTCTACGGCTAAGCCCTTTGCTACTTTTTGATTTCAGATCACTTTTCTTCATTCATTTTTACCAAGTATGTAGCTAGATCGCTTCTTCAAAGGCATTGATATCAAATATCCAAGTACCAATTCAACACCATTAGGATCGATAATTTGGGTCATATTCTTCTATTCATTTTCAACATCTATATACATCGAAGCGCTTTCTAAATTGCAAGGCGTAGTTACAAGATCCCGATCTTCAATCTTTCGAAGAAAGTGCTTGATTGTCACAGCTTCTGTTAGGTACACCGGATCAGATACGACCATCTCGATGGCAATCGCAAAACCATCGTCGATCAAAGAGAATCGTTCGGTAAGATACTTCTCTTCACTTGAATCTATTCCGGTGTGAATACCCCAGCGGTCAGCTGAAAAATTATCAGTTTCAACCACCAAGGTATCTCCGTCGAAAGCACCAACGGAATGACCTAAGATCGACCTTTCGCCGGGCTCGGGAGCAGTTCCATTAAGATAAATTGTGCGAGGTTTTCCCCTACCCTCATATTCAAAAAACACGATATCTTGGGTGGGTCTAGTAATTCTTATTGGATATGGAAGCAAGTTAGATTTAGGCGGCCCTGAGAATATACATTTCAACATTGGACTATCTAACCCATCAAAGTTATCTACAGCTTCCTGAGCTAGCTCGGTATAAGGCCAATCGACGGGAGGTGCATAGTGCCCAGGCTCGCCGCGCAAATCTCGTGACCACAAACCAGAAAAATCAACCGATGCTTTATTGGGATCATCCTTTAATGTCAGATCAAGGCGTGTTCCGTCGGCCTTTTCTGCCCAGTTGATTCCTGAATAGTAGCGCTTTGGATTTCTATCAGCTGCGCCCTGCCAAGTAATTTGGTCACCAGGCTTAAATGAATCGTCTTTCCAACCACGCTGTAACATTCCCGGCGGGTGCAACATCTCTACGGTGTGGTCGACCATTTCACCATTCAAGTTGGGCGCATTTATAACGATATACACATGGGGCATACGCCATAAATATTTAACTACAGTACCTTGGTTAACCCTAATATCATCAAAATCGAGATTTGCATGCGAATGATGGCCGTAGGCACTATTACTTGCTAATAAAGTGGACAACAAAATCAACAATATGCTGCTTAAAACTACAGGCGATTTGGGCATCATCTTATTAAGATTGGTTTTCATGGCTGTATTCTCACTAGTTAATAAAAATATTCGAACCCTGTAACTTTTGTGACCTTGTAGACATTTAGCTTAACGATGGCTCCTCCATCTACATTCAAGCTCTGAGGTAACGAAATCATTTTAAAAGTCATAGAATGAGAATAGATTGAACGCAATGTAGTGAACAAATATTATTTACTGATAGCAGTGTTCAAGACAATCAATAGGAAGGATTTTTACATTGACAAAGTTAATAGAGCTCCAGTCAAAGAGTCACCCCAATTCAATCAGAACTATCGAGATAAACGACACCGGCTTTCATCACAAATTTTACATTCTCAAGCTGCGAAATATCCTCGAGTGGACTAGAAGGAAGAGCGATAATATCAGCATGAAACCCCGGTTTTATTTGACCAATCTTCTCTTCCATTCCGAGCAGTACCGCCGCGTTTATCGTAGCAGTTTCAATCGCCTGCATGGGAGACATACCCAACCCCACATATTTAACAACCTCTCTAGCGCTTAACCCATGAGGCATAATTCCAGCATCAGAACCCATCACAATCATAACCCCACTAGTTATTGCTTCGAGCATACCCGGATCCATTAACTCATTTCTATCGCGCCGCGACTCTTGAAGTTCTTCCGGAATATTTTCACGCGAAAGGAAATAGTCCTGAAGATAGGCGGTGCGGACTAGCGCCGCTCCAGTGCTAAGGAAAAGTGAAATTATATCCTTATCAACCCAGCTTGCGTGCTCAACAGAGTCAACGCCAGCTCTCAATGCCGATCTAATGCCTTCCGTTCCGTGTGCATGTGCCGCCACTTTTAGGCCAAGCGCATGCGCTGTCTCTACAACGGCGCGCAATTCAGCGTCGGTCATTTCAGGCACCGAATACTGCTTACCGTTTGAGTCTGCACCGCCTCCGGTAGCATGAACCTTGATAACATCCGCACCCTTTCTGTATTGAGCCCGAACCGCGCGAGTACAGTCATCAGCTCCATCGCAAATAGAATCTGTCTGCAGAAGCTCAGCTATATCAGTTCGCAGCATGCGCCTGTCACCGTGCCCCCCGGTTGCCGAAACACTTTCTCCTGCCGCAATGATCGTCGGCCCGGCGAGCATGCCGGTAGCGACAGCGTCACGCACAGCGAATATCGCTTCCGCATTGGCCGATTGAAGGTCTCTGACGGTTGTCACACCGGACATCAAAGTTGTACGAGCATTAGCCGCAGCGAGAACCGCGAGGTCTGAATTGGTCGTCGCTGAAAGATCTGTACGAGATGGGTCTATAGTTAGGTGCACGTGAGTATCAACCATACCTGCCATTACAAATGAATCACGCAGGTCTATAACCTGAATAGTTTCTGTTGTAGTTGTTAATTCGGGCTCCACGAAACCCCGTCTAACCTCACCAATCACACCATTTCTAATAATAATACTACGCTCGTAAACCGGCTCCTCACCAGGTGTCACAAGCAGCGTCCCCGCGTGGACAATAGCAACCTCAGGATTTGCGGCAAAGCTCATGTTTGTAATACAAAGCACTATTGTCACTAGTAGCGAACGAAGAATAATCATTTGAAACAACACTCCTGACGGCCTAATAAAATATGGATATTAAGTTCAAAACACTGGCCTGGGTAAGGCAACATTCTTTTAAACCTGAGATTTCATGAGTCTGGAAAAACGCGCGAGCTCGCTGTATGTGCTACCGGATTCTCCTGTATCTATTCGCACTGTCCGTTTAGTTCATTGATTTATAGCGTAGCTCTATTCAAAAAAAATCTGGCCTAACGAACTTCATGACGCTATTGAAGCAAGCTGAAGCGGGCAAGCCCTTGATTTTGACTGGCCACCTGCCCGAACTGAAGTCAACTTAACATTTATAGAGGATACTCCAAATCGTTTGGTGAAAATAAGGCCACCCGAAGGTGGCCTTTTCCTAATTGTACAACGGGCACCAATTCACTGGTGTATCCAATAAACTGGTGCGTCCATCATGCTTAAAATCGATAGTCAAACGTCAAGCCAACCGTACGAGGTTGAGCAGGGGTAACACGATTCTCTTGTTGGAAGTTGTTGAAGAAGCTCAAGTTGGCTTTTTCGTCCGTTAAGTTTCTAACGTACAAGGCCAAGTCAAAGTTTTCAAAACTGGCGCCTAAGCGGAGGTTAGCTAAGACGTACGAAGGATTTTTAATATTTCTATCTACACGAATTTGATTCACATCAACTTCAGCTTGTTTGAAGACGTCTAGTCGGACGTAACCAGGTATGCTACTTGTCCAGTTAAGCTCTTGGTCAACAAACATGCTGAATGAGCTATCCGGTATGCCGATCAGTTTTTGACCGGCTTCACCACCAATTGGATCAGATAGTGTTGCAGCGACATCGGCAGGAACACAAGTATTTGGATCAATATTCCAGTGTCCGTCCATCGCAGTATAGGTCATACCTGCAGTTAATTTTTCGGTTGCCTGAAAAGTGATTTCAGCCTCCCAACCTTTTGAAGTTGCGGGGTTATCATGTTCGCTGCAATTTACCAAACCGTTAAATTGGCTAGTAAATGAAGCACCGATTTGAGTATTCTCCCAGTCAACATTATAAATTGAGAAGTTGGCAAACAAACGTCCATCCATCCATGAGGTTTTGATGCCTAACTCGGTAGATATAGCCGTATCAGGATCAAACGATGGTGGTATGTTAGGTGTTATTTGCGCGTTCACACCACCCGCACGAAAGCCTTCGGCGTATTGAGCATAAACTTGAGCATTCTCAGTTGGACGATAAGTGATCTGAGCTTTGTAGGTTACGTCATCAAATGATTTCTTCTCACTCGGTTGATTTCCAGGACGGCCACCAATCGGCACAGAATTCACAAATGGTACTGTCAAGAAACTGCGTTGCTCTCGATTAATATCAAAGTAGCGCAAACCAGCCATAAATTGAAGCTGGTCATTTATATCCCAATACGCCTCACCAAATAATGCATTGGACGTTTGGTCAACTCCGGCCTGGCGATCTAAAATCAGAATGGTATCAGCTAACGGCAGACCGGTAACTGGGCTAAGTTCTGGAACTTTGCTATCCAAGTCTGTTTGCAAGTCCTGAGAGAACACACCAACCAGAAAATTAAACGGTCCGTCAAAACTACTGGCGATACGCGCTTCCAGCGTGGTTTGTTCGACTGATTGTTTGGAAGACACAGCAACCCGGTCAAAACGAGAAATAGTAGCACCGCCCCAAGGACCTAAAGGCGTGTTAAAAAACCGATTGTGCAATCGTGCAGGGCTCGATGAATCGAGATAGTCATGTAAATCACGCTCTAGTCTATTGAGTGATACAGATAAACTAAGGTTTTCGAATTGGTGATCGTACTCGACACCAAATACGTTCATCTCATCAGTATGCGGTTCTGCACCTCGAACATTGGTCGCTAAATCGCCTGCTGCGGGTGTGAAGAAGGTTGAGCCACCCGGAATAAATGGAGGCCCGATGCGATATGAAGAATCAAACGGATTGGAAGCTGTGCGACCATCTATATCAGTTTCCTGATGAAAGTATTGGAAGTTAAGTGTGCTGTTCTCACTAATATCCCAACCGAGCTGAGCTCTTATACCTTTCACGGTGTAGCTATTAATGTCTTCCTGACCTTCAGCGACCCCGCTTGTACAAGTGGGGTTGCTATAATCGAATCCAACTTCTGGAACGGTTCGCCCTGGGGCGCCTAAATTGGCAAGGCCTCGAGCGTAACAACTGGGATCACGACCCAGTACGACGTTGTCAACAAAACCGCCGAAATCGCGGTAATAGCCTACCAATCGTAATGCGGCCTTATTTTCGGCTAATGGAATGTTAACCATGCCTTTCATTGAGCCTACAGAAGAGCCGTGCGCAATTGTTCCTGCATCCAGCTGAATCCGCCCTTCAAATTCTTCAGTATTCGGTTTGTTAGTAACGTAGCGCACTACTCCACTTACTGAACTCGCGCCGTACAGTGTGCCTTGTGGGCCACGCAGCACTTCAATGGCGGACATATCAAATGACCCCAGGTCTGGCTGGTTGCCGTTGACGCCAAGTGCATCACTGCCAGAGCCCACCATTGGGATGTTGTCGACATAGACACCGACAGTCGATTCACCATCACCATTCAAACCACGAATAATGTAAGATTTTTGACTTGGGCCACGGTCAACCACATCAAGACCAGGTACCGCACGTGAAAAGTCGGTAAAGCCTTCAACGCCCATCTTTTCAATGGTGTCCTGACCAAATGCCGTTACACTATAGTTCGAGTCTTGGGCAGAAATAGCGATTCCTCGTTTACTAGCAGTTACCAGCACTTCTTCGAGTTGAGCACCTTCTTGCGAACCTGTGGGCGACCAGGCGGTGAGCCCGCCAATCGATATAGCAGAACAGAACATAGCTACTCGCTTTATCTGAGGGTATTTAGGTTTCATAACAATTCTCCTTTCGGGTTTATTTAAATTATTCAAGTTAGTCGGGTTTATTTAAATTATTCAAGTTAGATTTGGGGATTATTCGGGGGTTAATAGAAGCGCAATGTTTATCGCGCTGCGATCGCTTCAATTTCTACCATCATGCCCGGTGCAACCAATCCGGCAACTTGCACAACGGCACGTGCAGGTAATGCGCCGCCTGATGCTTCGCCAAAATATCGCGTGTAGGCACTCATGAATCCGCTGAAATCCATGCGGTTGTCGTTAGCGGGGTCGCCCACTAACGATACGTTTAGCTTTACTATATCGGCCATATCCAGGCCTTTCGCTTGTAGTGATGCTTGTATTTTGGACAGCACACTATCAGCTTGTGCTTCGGTGTTCCCCCAAAACGCAGCCGTGCCGCGTTCCGCCGCACTATCAGCAGGCGAGGGAATGACACCGCTGTGAAATAGTAGTCCGTTAACTTCTACAGCAGTGGAGATCGGCAAAGAGCTACCTTCATTGGCATATCGAACAACATCTTCTGCAGCCCAACTACTGGAAGCCAAAATCATAGTGATCAAAAATAGGGATTTTTTCATGATAGTTAAGTGACCTTATTGTGAAATAGTTTTAGAGCGGAGATAAGCCGCTATGTCGTTAATTGGAAAGTCTTCTGGTAGCGCTTGAACAAACAAGTGCATCTGATGTGCGGGGGTATCATCTGGATTGCCGCCGCGGGTGCCGTCGCGGTATTTATTAAAACTGGACACCAGGTACCAGTCATTCAAATTGGTAAGCGCATCAGTCATCAAGATGTCACTTCCTTGGCCATCGTTGCCGTGACAAGCGCTACACTGTTGCTCGTAGTGCGCTTTGCCCTCATCGGCATCCCCATCAAGCCCTGAATGCGTTGCGGATTGATTTTTATATGGTGCTAGAAAATTAATAATTCCTTCATTTTGCGCGCTTGTTAATTGCTGCGCGACAGATAACATTTCTGCACCGGCCGGATCAGCGGAATAATCACTACCCCGATAAGCATTGCGGTAGCTATCTAGCTGGCGGTGCAAATATGATTCACTAATTCCGGCTATCGCAGGCGCTTGAATGGCGATATTTCCTTGACCACTAGCACCATGGCAGAGAAAACAATATGAGTATTCATCGTCAGTTTCCTGAGCGTGAATTGGGTTCGCCGACAGGAACCCTAAACTGATAAATAAGAAAAATTTACTCGACAAATTTTTCACTATCCAACTCCTGCAGCGTCTGTCGAACGGCGTCCTAAGCTAGATTGTCCGGTTTCACGTTGCGTAATGTGATTTAAAGCAAAGTGCGCAGACAGTACGGCCGATTCTTGCCAGCCCGAGTGGTGTGCGGCTTGGTCGCCAATTAAATAGTGTCGACCCTGAGGAGCTTGCAATACGTGTTGCACGGCCCCTGGATGATTTCGTGCAGTGCAACCCAAGATGTGATTCATTCGATACCAAGCAACACTGACACCGTTTTCAACTGCGTTAGCGTATCCCGGGTGCACTTTTTCGCCTTGACGTTTGGCCATCTCAATGCGCTGCTCTGCACTCATGGACATCACTTTATCGTTGATTGCCCCGGAGTAGATATAGCCACCAATGACCACGCCTTTATTTTGGTGGTAGCCATGCGACGGGTACATGATTTGTGTTATATCCTGGCCCGTCCAAGAGTTGCCACCATAGATGCCTTCCTTTTCCCAAAACCGGTTGTTCATTTGCAAACCAATTTTGCTTAATTTGCCACGTGGCCGTGTTTCCAGAGTTTTTTGAAATTCACTATCAAAATTATTTGCTACACCAGCAAGTATTTGGCCTGGGATGGAATTTAGGCAGTAATCCGCTCGGCTGGTGTGCATTTGCCCTTTATTTTGATATTGAACAGTGACATTTGAATCACTAGTGCGAATATCAAC
>JABJKL010000035.1 GCA_018660405.1 Pseudomonadota bacterium
CCGGCCATGGCGCGAGTCGTTACCAGCACGGCATTTTTAGCGACAACGACTTCGGCGGTCATGGAGTTCGGTGCGGGTATGCGTTCCGAGTTTGCGCAGGTGCCGGCGCCTACTGCTCGCAGGCTGCGGTCACCAAGATGGTCACCATGCATGTGGCTTAGCAGCACAACGTGAATGTCGCCGAGCCTCGGGTCGTCTCCGGCGGTAAGGTTGTGAGCTGGATCGTAGAGCAGGCGCACCCCGGATGGGTCCTCAAATACGGTCGCCCGATCGTTAGCACAAAGCTCGCCGGGGTGAGAGCCGATCGGGGTGATCTTCACGTTCTGCGCAAACGCCGGTAAAGCGGTGAGCGTGAGAGCGAGAACCAAAAAGAAGGTTACACACACTGTTTTCATATTTTTTCTCCAGATATCCAGCGGTCGTTATACGAGTTTCCGACAATATAATATGGACAGCAGACCAGTAGCAAATTGTCGTTTGAAGAGCACAGCAATTTAAAACTATGCTTCATTCGGTTCGTTGCAAATAATAGGCCATTGATATATTTTCAAAGGTCGAGTCAGGCAGCCTAATTGGTTTGCCTGTCTTGAATCTTCGGGTGAGCTCTGAACTCGTCAACCCCAGCTTGTTGAAGTACTATAGCGATACCTCCGAGTATCGCTATGGATGCTAATGCAAGGCGCAAGGTTATAGGCTCACTGAGAAAAACCACGCCGCCCAGCGCTGCAATAACGGGCACACTGAGTTGTACGGTTGCTGCCTGGGTGGCTTTTAGCGCAGGTAGCGCCATATACCAAATGGTATAGCCTATGCCAGAAGCCAGAGCACCTGACGAAACTGCGTAGAGAATTCCAGCAGTATCAAGAGACATGTCGTTCAGCATAAGCAGGCTGAATATTACGGCTATAGGAACTGTTCGCAGAAAATTCCCCGCGGTTACTCCGGTGGGGTCACCCGCGCCTTTGTCACGCAAAGAGTCGCGCGAGGAGCCGCGCAAGGAATAGACGCCCCAGGCAGCACCCGCCGCCAACATTAACAAGGAACCGTGTAACGGTGGTGCGGAGAGCCCTGGCAGCAACAGACCAATAAGTCCCCCGAAGGCGAGGGCAAGTCCAAAGAGCTGCAGTTTTTGCAAGCGTTCTCCGGTCGCAAGGCCATAAGTAATCATTGTCGCCTGTACCGCGCCAAAAAGTAGTAGCGCACCGGTTGCTGTTGGGAGGCTTACGTAAGCGAAGGAAAAGCCAGCCGCATAAGTGAACAGCGCGAATGCCGAGGGCCAGTTACCTTGACCTGAAATTTTGTCCGAGCGAATAGCCACTATCAGACAAAGTATGACTGCTCCTGAGAGTAAACGAATGGTCGTAAAGCTGGCCGCATCAATGTTGGTGTGTTTGAGAGCAATTCGGCAGAGCAGCGAATTGCCCGCAAACGCAATCATGGCGAGCGATGTTAGGGCGGTTACTCGTGCGGTTGACATTTAATGGTTCCGTAGCGCGCTGTAGCGTGATTTGAAAATATAACTGATTAGTACACAAAGTTACCGTTCAATTTTTATTATCAGGGACAATTAACAACACACCGCGTTTGGCTTATATCATTTATAAGCATTTTTCACTTGAGTCTGTTTCAAAGCCATGCTCAACTCCGCCACCGAATTATTTAGCATTATAAATTTTGCTCTGCCTTTGAGTTATTTATGTTCAATATGATGTGTCCGTTAACAAAAATAATAAGACATTTTCTGCCCCTGCTTGTCGGTACCGCAACGCTCTGTTTTTGCGGCGTGTCTATTGCACAGGAAAGTACAGATATCGCCAGTCGGACAGGCCAAAATAAGGTCTTACAGATGGTCCGAACGAGTACTCCACCGGTAATTGATGGCGTGATGGACGAGATATGGAAGACCGCCGCTATAGTTGATGACCTGCACCAGATTGAACCCATTGAATATGCAACGCCCTCCGAAAAAACGGTTATTAGGGTGCTTTATGACGAAAACTTTCTATACGTCTCTGGAATGATGTATTACAGCGATCCGAGCACGATTGCCGCAACTAAAATGATTCAGGGCGCGAGTCCGCGATATGAAGACAAGCTACGCGTATATATTAACCCCTTCAACGATGGGCGTAATGGATACCTTTTTCAAAGCACCCCTTATGGAGTACGTTCTGAATCCATTTTCGAAAATGTCAGAGGCAACAATTTTGACTGGACCGGAATATGGTATGCCGGCACCCAATTTACCGACTATGGTTGGTTTGCCGAAATTGCGATACCTTTCAAAACGATCTCGTTTGACCCAAATTCGAGCGATTGGGGAATCAGTTTTGCTCGAGGTATCGAAAAAAAGACCGAGGACTTGGCTTGGACCTCATATAATCGAAGTACTAATCCAAGCAATTTTGGCACGGCAACCGGATTTTCGGATATTAAACAGGGAATGGGTCTGGACTTGATTCCAGGACTCAGCATCAGTGAAAGTCGTGCGTACGGCCTTGATCCCAACGAACCTGATTCCAGCGAAACCAACTTCGAACCTACGTTGGATGCGTTCTACAAAATCACACCAAACCTGACCGGTGCATTGACCTTCAATAGCGATTTTTCAGCGACCGAAGTCGATAACCGACAAATACAACTGACACGCTTTAACCTGTTCTTCCCAGAGCAACGTAAA
>JABJKL010000134.1 GCA_018660405.1 Pseudomonadota bacterium
ATGTAGGGTGCCAGCGGTTGTGTCTGCACTAATTGGAACCTCGCATCTAGCGAACACCGGGCCAGTATCCAGGCCAACATCCATTTGCATAATGCAAACGCCTGAACGGTTATCGCCGGCTTCAATTGCGCGTTGTATTGGCGCCGCCCCGCGCCAGCGCGGTAACAGCGAGGCGTGCACATTGATACAGCCGAGCCGAGGCACGTCGAGAATTGCCTGAGGTAGTAACAGGCCATAAGCGACGACCACAATTACATCTGGGTTAATCGAGCTTATAGACGCCGCTTGGCTGTTTAGATTTTTCGGTTGATGAACTTCGATCCCCGACTTTTGCGCGAGTAGTTTCACTGCTGATGGCCGCAGCTTTTTGCCCCGGCCAGAGGGCCTATCGGGTTGCGTATAGACGCAACGCACATGGTGCGATTTTATGATACGACTCAGGCTTTGCGCGGCGAATTCCGGCGTGCCCATAAAAACAATATTTAACATGCGGCGTGCTGCAGTTCTTTAGGGGATTGTAAAGCGGATTACCAGGCTATTCATCAGCCTAGGCAGCGGATTTTTGTTGCCCAGCTTTTAGTAATTTTTTTCTAATACGACTTTGTTTCATTCGGGAAAGATAATCCACGAATACCTTTCCATCCAAATGATCAATTTCGTGTTGTATGCATACGGCAAGCAGTCCACCGGCGCTTAAGACGGCCGGCTCGCCGCTTTGATCCAGATGCCTTACGGTAATCTTTTCGGCGCGAGCAACTTCTGCGTATATGTCGGGCACAGACAAGCAGCCCTCTTCGGAAACTTGTACCCCGTCTTGCTCGGTTATTTCTGGGTTAATGAGTACCAGTAGGTCATCTCGATATTCCGAAATGTCGATGACAATAATACGTTTATCAACGCCCACCTGGATAGCAGCTAAACCAATACCAGGTGCAGCGTACATGGTTTCGGCCATGCTGCTGACAAGTTCCTGTTCGATGGCCGTTACCGCGTCTACTTTTTGCGCGATATCGCGCAAACGAGGGTCGGGATAAACCAAAATATCAAGTAAGGCCATTTGAATTTTGTGTTTTAGTAGTTACCATCGGGTAAGATAGTTTCGATAAACCGTATTTTACACAATATATTTTACACAATAATAGTCTAGTCAATGCATCCAGCCGCCAAATGTAACCGTAAAGCGAAAGCATCCCGTTATGTAATGATGCCCCGGATTTTGATGGCTTTGATGCTGGCGCTGTTCTATCAGGTCGAAGGTTGGGCGCAATCCGAGGAATCATTGACGCGGATTGACGCGCCGTCGAGTTATACGGTGGTGGAGGGCGATACACTGTGGAATATTGCGGTAAGGTTTCTCAATGACCCTTGGCGATGGCAGGAAATCTGGCAAGCGAATGCTTCTATCAATAACCCCGACCTGATCTACCCAGGCGATCTATTGATACTGTCTGAGCAAGGTGGGCGTCCAGTGTTAAAAGCTCTGCGCAGAGAAACGGTTAGACTTGAACCACGAATCTATTCTGAAGGTCGGGCCAAGGCAATTCCGGCAATTGACCCTGCGGCCATTCAGGCGTTTATTCGTTCGCCACTAATAGTAGCCAGGAATGAACTCAGTGAATCCGGGTATGTCGTTAGCGGAACGAACGAAACCTTGATAATGGGAAAATATGATCAGGTTTATGTGCGCGCTATCGAGGGCAATCCGGGCGATCAATACCGGGTTTTTCGCCCCGGGAAAGTATATCAAGACATCATAACGGGCGATGTCTTGGGTCAGGAGGCTCGTCATATCGCTGATTTACGACTGCTAAGACACGGCGACGAGTCGTCGAAAATGACGGTGCTTAGTGCGTACGAAGAGCTCGCGATGGGAGATCGCCTCCGGGCGGTGTCGGTTGAGGCGGTTGCTCGACATTTTTATCCAAGTCCAGCGCCTGAACATTTACGTGGGCATATTGTGGATGTGCCGTCGGGCCTTGGTGAGGCTGGACCGATGGCGACGGTAGTGTTAAATCTTGGCCTCGATGATGCAGTAGAAGCCGGGGCCGTTTTTAGAATATATAGAAGTGGCGTGATCCGGGATGATCCGGTTGCTGGTGGGCGGTTTAAACTGCCCGAAGAGGCGATTGGCTTAGTGCTGGTGTACCGTACTTTTGAGCGGTTAAGTTTTGCGCTGATAACTGACGCCTCGCAGTCAATTCGAACAGGTGATACGATAATCTCCCCAGGCTTGCTGGGTTTGAGCGAGCAAGAAGCTCGATTTAGCGAGTGGGTGGGGCCTAAGGATAGCAATCAGCGAAAGGAGAAATCGCTATGGAAAAAATTTGTGGACAAGGTGCGTCGCAATTAACTGACTGGGTTACATTTTATTGCCTGCGTGGAGTTAGTGAACAGCGAAAAATAGCCATGATGGCGGTTGGGAGCACGCCCGAGGATGCGGTGTTGGCCGAGCCACAGCAGTGGCTGGAATGGTTTCCCGATTTAAAGAAGCACAGGGTAAGGGTCTCAACAGAAGCGGTCGAGCGGGTTTATCGTTGGTTGGATCGTACCGGCGGAAATATTATAACGTTTGCTGACGCTCGCTTCCCAACGATTCTCAAAGAGCAGGCGGCACCACCCATCTTGTTGTTTGCCCAAGGGCAGCTTGAGAATCTTGGTAAAGACCGTATTGGATTTGTCGGTAGTCGCCGAGCGACGCCAGGTGGTATCGCGGTTACACAGAAGTTGGTTCAGCCACTTGCCCAAGCGGGCATTACGATTGTTAGTGGTTTGGCACTGGGCATTGATGTGGCAGCGCACAAGGCGGCGCTTGGAACGCGTGGCAACACTATTGCTGTTTTAGGAACAGGGCCAGATGTCGTTTACCCTGAGAGGAATCGCCGAACGTTCGAGAAAATTCTGCAAACCGGGGGCGTGATTCTTAGTGAGTATTTGCCGGGCAGTGGCCCTGCGAAACAACATTTCCCAAGGCGCAATCGGATTATTAGCGGCCTTTCGCATGCTGTCGTGGTGGTTGAAGCGGCGCTCAAGAGTGGCTCGCTAATCACCGCACGAATAGCCGCGGAACAAGGCCGTCTGGTTTGCGCTGTTCCGGGTTCTGCGCTATCGCCGGTGTCCGCCGGATGCCATCAGCTGTTGCGCAATGGGGCAACTCTGGTCAGTAGCGCAGATCATATATTTCGAGAAGTGTTTCCCAATCTGGAACCAAGCCCACAGAGGAAAGAGGTTTTAGCTGAGTCTTTGCTGGATTTCATGAGCGGCGATCAAAAGCTAGTACTTGAATTGATAGATTACGACTCCACATCAATAGAATCATTGGTTTGCAGAAGCGGATTGACGGCAGACAAAGTTTCATCCATTCTTATTGGTATGGAATTTGATCAAGTCGTTGCGCGAAAACTCGACGGCACTTATACCCGACTACATTAGCACCAAACTGCTTTAGCCCTAGCCCTAATTATGAAAGAAGACATGCTCGAGGTTCTGTTGTACCTGGTTGAAAATTATATGGCGGAAGGTGGCGAGCTTCAGCCCGATCAGGAAATACTGAGCCAGGAATTATCTCAAGCGGGTTTCGCTGATGGAGAGATCACCAAAGCATTTGCCTGGTTGGAGGATTTGCTTACGATGTGCGAAGAGGCTCCTAGTACTGAAGCAGATTGGCAGCCGCAGGTTGATCATCAGCCGGCAATCCGCATATTTACAGATTCAGAGTTGCTGCGTCTGGGTCAGGGCGGAACATCGCTGTTGATTCAACTTGAACAAGCGGGTGTTTTGGATAGTCAGTCGCGTGAGATGGTGATTGATCGAGTAATGGCGATAGAAACGGATGAGCTCAGCGCAGATCATCTCAAATGGGTGGTGATGATGGTTTTATGTAACCATCCAGAGCGCGCCGATTTGATCGGTCTGGCAGAAGAACTTGTCTCTGACGAGTTCGAAACGCTTCTTCATTAACACACTACACTAGCACTAATTGTGGACAGCTAAGGCTCGATCCACAAGCAAACCGCACAGGGTATAAAAATTGTGGGTAAAGCTTTAGTCATTGTCGAGTCACCCGCGAAAGCGAAAACGATAAATAAGTATCTGGGC
The DNA here is from genome assembly GCA_018660405.1 of Pseudomonadota bacterium. GTDB lineage: Bacteria > Pseudomonadota > Gammaproteobacteria > Arenicellales > Arenicellaceae > UBA10349. The sequence goes on from JABJKL010000134.1 coordinate 4,096, forward strand.
AACGACTACATTGTAAAGTCCAGCGTCGGACATATTCGTGATCTTCCAACCAGCGGCGGTGATAAAAAGCCAATCGACACCAAGGAACGAGCGCGTCAGGCGGCGATAACCCGCAAACTCTCTCCAGAGAAAAAGATCATTCACCGCCAAAAGAAAGCAAAAAAGGCACTGATTAAGCGGATGGGGATAGACCCGGATAATGGATGGGTGGCGAACTATGAAGTGCTGCCCGGCAAAGAAAAAGTCGTTAACGAATTAACCAGATTGGCGAAAAACGCCGATGCGATCTATCTCGCGACTGATATGGACAGAGAGGGTGAGGCCATCGCCTGGCATTTGCAGGAAGCAATCGGTGGCGATCCTGATCGATATCGCCGGGTTGTGTTTAACGAAATTACTGAATCAGCCATTCATCAGGCCTTTGAGGAGTCGGGCCCTGTTGATATGAGTCGTGTATATGCCCAGCAGGCCCGCCGCTTTTTGGATCGAGTCGTGGGATACATGGTTTCCCCGCTGTTATGGGCAAAGGTTGCACGCGGGCTATCGGCAGGCCGGGTGCAATCGGTGGCTGTTCGGCTTATCGTCGAGCGCGAGCAAGGTATAAGAGCGTTCATCCCTCAGGAATATTGGGAACTGTTCGCAGACCTTGGCCGGGCAGGTAAGGAGATTACCCGGTTTGATGTTAAGAAATATCAGAATAAATCATTTAAGCCGATTAACGAGCAACAGACCAATGAGGCGGTTGAACAATTAAGGAACGAATCGTTCGTGGTTTCCGAGCTCAACGAGCGACCCACTTCGTCCCGGCCCAGCGCGCCATTTATTACTTCCACCTTACAGCAGGCGGCCAGTACGCGACTTGGTTTTGGGGTGAAAAAGACCATGATGATGGCACAGCGCTTATACGAAGCGGGCTATATAACGTATATGCGTACCGACTCAACCAATTTGAGTAATGATGCGGTTGGAGCCTGCCGGGGCTTTATTCAGAAAAACTATGGTGACAAGTATTTGCCGCCCGCCCCCGTGCTTTATTCAAGTAAGGGCCGCGCACAAGAGGCGCACGAAGCGATTCGACCGTCTAGTGTGACCGTAAAACCCGATCATGTACGTAACGTCGATCGCGACGCAGAGCGCTTGTATCATTTAATTTGGTGTCAATTTGTGGCCTGCCAGATGACCAAAGCCGAGTTTCTGAGCACCACGGTAATGGTTACTGCTGGAGAATTTGAATTAAGCATTCGCGGCCGTGTAGTCACCTTTGATGGTTACCAGAGAGTTTTGGCCCAAGTTACTAAAAAGGAAGAAGACAGGATTCTTCCGAGATATACGGTTGGCGACCAGCTGAATTTGTCTGAGTTACTACCGGTTCAGCACTTTACCAAACCGCCGGCTCGGTATACCGAAGCGAGCCTGGTAAAAGAGTTGGAGAAACGAGGCATTGGACGTCCTTCTACCTATGCCTCGATCATTTCGACCATTCAGGATCGTGGCTATGTGCGTACTGAAAATCGTCGCTTTTACGCTGAAAAAATGGGTGATATTGTTACCGAGCGTCTGGTAGAAAGTTTTAATGAGCTGATGGACTTTAGCTTTACCGCTAACATGGAAAACTCACTGGACGAAATCGCGAAAGGAAATTTGCAATGGGATGCAGTGCTGGATGATTTTTATAGAGAGTTCTCCGCTACGTTAGCCAAAGCACAAAATGATGACGGCATGCGCCCGAATTCGCCTACCGAAACGGACATCAAGTGTGAGAAATGTGGCCGTAACATGCAAATCCGAACCGGTAGCACCGGGGTGTTCCTGGGTTGTTCCGGCTATGCCTTGCCAGAAAAGGAACGTTGTAAAAGCACCATGAATTTGGCCCCCGGTGATGAGGCGATCAACGTTGACGAAGACGAAGAGGCCGAATCAAAATTATTGATCAACAAGCATCGTTGCTCCTTGTGTAATACGGCGATGGATAGTTACTTACTGGACGAAACACGCAAGCTGCATGTTTGCGGAAATAACCCGGACTGCCCCGGTTTTGAAGTAGAATCAGGCTCGTTCAAAATCAAGGGTTATGAAGGCCCAACACTCGAGTGCGACAAGTGTGGCAGCGAAATGCAGCTTAAGACTGGGCGTTTCGGCAAGTACTTTGGCTGTACAAACGAAGAGTGCAAGAACACACGCAAATTATTGCGCAGCGGTGAAGCTGCGCCGCCCAAAATGGACCCCGTTCCAATGCCGGAACTCGAATGCCTTAAAGTGGAGGATCATTACCTTTTGCGAGACGGTGCCTCAGGATTGTTTTTGGCCGCCAGCAAATTTCCACGAAACCGAGAAACCCGTGCGCCACTGGTCGCGGAAATCCTTCCTCACAAAGACGAGATCGATCCAAAGTATACGTTTATTTTTAGCGCGCCGGTGGCCGATGACGATGGCGTGCCGACGGTTATTCGCTATAGCCGCAAGACCAAAGAGCAGTATGTTCAATCAGAGGTTGATGGCAAGGCAACCGGTTGGAAAGCGTTTTATCAAAGTGGTCAATGGGTCGTGACAGAGAAAGCCAAGCCAACTAAAAGGAAAGCAAGCAGGAAGAAGTCTACGTAGGAGAAAGGGTTATTGGAAAGACTGCTATTTGGGCTGCGATTTCAACTGGTCGACGCAACACCTAAACTCTAACTATAGAGAAGAGGGTGTTAAAAATGAAGCAACGACCGAGGATTTACTACACGGAAGCTGACAAAGCATTGATG
>JABJKL010000240.1 GCA_018660405.1 Pseudomonadota bacterium
CCGCGCATTGATGGTCGTGATACTCGCACGGTGCGTCCGATAGATGTGCAAGTTGGCGTATTGCCACGTGCACACGGCTCGGCGTTGTTCACTCGTGGGGAAACTCAAGCACTGGTGGTGACGACCTTGGGTACTGAGCGGGATGCGCAGAGAATTGACGCGCTGGAAGGTGAAGTGCGTGATCGCTTTATGCTGCACTACAACTTTCCACCATACTGCGTGGGCGAAGTCGGGCGTGTGGGGTCACCCAAGCGTCGTGAAATCGGTCATGGTCGATTGGCTCGTCGTGGTGTTAACGCCGTTTTACCGACTGAGGAAGAATTCCCATACGTATTGCGAGTAGTCTCGGAGATTACCGAATCTAACGGTTCCAGCTCGATGGCCTCGGTGTGCGGCACCAGCTTGTCGTTAATGGATGCGGGTGTAAAAACCAGGGCACCGGTAGCCGGTGTTGCGATGGGTTTGATCAAAGACGGTGATCGCTTTGCAGTACTGACCGATATTTTGGGTGACGAAGATCATTTGGGCGACATGGACTTTAAAGTAGCGGGCACCCCCGCTGGTGTGACCGCTCTGCAGATGGATATCAAGATTGAGGGTATTACTGAGCAGATCATGGAATTGGCATTGGACCAGGCGAAAGAAGCCCGGTTACATATTCTTGACGAAATGGGCAAGGTGATTAAGGCGCCGCGTGAAGAAATGTCTGACTACGCACCGCGCATTATGCTGATCAAGATCAACCCGGAGAAAATTCGTGATGTGATTGGTAAGGGTGGTTCGGTTATTCGTGCACTTTGCGAAGAAACCGGTGCGGTGATTGATATTAACGACGATGGCACGATTAGCATTGCTTCTAACGATAATGTTGCTGCGCAGGACGCTAAAGCTCGAATTGAAGAGATAACCGCAGATGTTGAAGTACACAGAATCTACAAAGGCAAAGTGGTTAAGCTGATGGATTTCGGTGCATTCGTTAATATTCTGCCAGGCCGTGATGGTTTGGTTCATATCTCACAAATATCTGAAGAGCGGGTTGATAACGTTAGTGATCACCTGACCGAAGGCGACACCGTTGACGTGAAGGTGCTGGAAGTGGATAAGCAAGGTCGCATACGGCTTAGTATGAAGGAAGTGAATTCCGCGCCTGCTGCGCCTGCGGCATCGGAAGAAGGGGAAGACGCTTAATAGTAACGCTAGCTTTCAACTGGTTTGAAAAGCCCTGCTAACGCAGGGCTTTTTTTATGGGTGCAAATTTGTATCCAATATATCAGTAGAGCTACCGCTAGTCACCAGCGTGCACCAACAATGTGCGCTGCTTTGAGTTGGTCATCAAGACGCACCATAATTGTGCGCAATAAAGTATCGTTGCATTGAGAATTCAATAAAAACAACAACTTAAAAAGTTGGCACGCTTTGTGCTGTATACAAAGTGCAAAACGTTACACCGAGTTTTAAACATTCGATTTAAGCAATGGGGCGTCTACCCCACAACACATTACATTAAGTTTGAGGTATTGAAAAAATGAGTATTTCTAAAATTGCATTGGGTGGTTTAGTAGTCACCATGATGGCGGCATCCAGCCTTACGACTGCACAAGAATTTGAAGCCAACGTAGCATTAACATCTGACTACACTTTTCGGGGTGTTTCACAGACGGATGAAAAACCCGCTATTCAGGGTGGTTTCGATTTAGGTTTTGACAGCGGATTTTATTTAGGTACCTGGTCATCAAACGTCAATTTCGGTGACGGCACATCGCAAGAGTTGGATCTGTATGCGGGTTACGCGTTTGATATAAACGATTCGTTTTCTCTTGATTTTGGTGCTGTTTATTTCATCTACCCAAATGAAGGTGATGCGCTTAATTATTGGGAGTTCATGGTGAATGCCAGCATTGGTGATCTGGGCCTTGGGCTGGTTTATTCGCCTGAGTATTTTGGCGATGGCGGCCCTGATGCGTTTATTCTCTCGGCTGATTACAGCTTCGCATTGGGCGAGAACTTTGGTCTCGATTTTCATCTGGGTTATTCGGATGCCGACGAAGACAACTTTTTTGGGACTGACAACAGCTATGTGGATTACTCGGTTGGCGTGAGCACTTCGTTCATGGCGCTTGATTGGTCTTTGGCCTGGGTGGGTGCAGACCTCGATGACTGTGATGCCTGTGACGACCGCGCGGTTCTAACAGCCTCGAAATCATTCTAATCAGTTCTAATCATAGTTAATAAATTTTATACAAATGGGGTCTGGCTTTCAGGCCCCGTTTATTTAGCGGAGGTCACATGAAATTAGTAGTAGCAATAATTAAACCCTTCAAAATCGACGATGTGCGTGATGCGCTCTCGGAAATTGGCATTCAAGGAATGACGGTTAGCGAAGTAAAAGGCTTTGGTCGTCAAAAAGGCCATACCGAGCTGTATCGAGGTGCTGAATACAACGTCGATTTTATGCCCAAAATTAAAATCGAAGTCGCGGTAAACGATGGTTTACTGGATCAGACTATTGATGTCATTTCCAAATCGGCCAATAACGGAAAAATTGGAGATGGCAAGATTTTTGTTATGGATCTCGAACAAGTTGTGCGTATTCGTACCGGTGAAACCGGCGATGAAGCGCTCTAGACCTTTAATCAATTAATTCTTACGTGGGGAAAAACCATGGATCTATTACAAAATCAAATATTTGAATTGCAGTACGCGCTCGACACCTTCTACTTCCTGGTGTGTGGTGCCTTGGTCATGTGGATGGCTGCAGGCTTCTCAATGCTGGAAGCCGGGCTGGTTCGAGCCAAGAATACTACAGAAATTCTGACCAAAAACGTTGCACTGTTCGCGGTTGCCAGCACCATGTATCTGGTGTGTGGGTATGAATTTATGTACGGTGGTGGGTTCTTCCTGTCTGGCGTGGATACTGTTGCTAGCCTTGACGTAGATGCTGTATTGGCGGCTTCAGCCGAAAATGGCTTTGATGGCGATTCAGTCTACTCTGGCGCATCGGATTTCTTCTTTCAGGTCGTTTTTGTTGCCACGGCGATGTCTATAGTTTCTGGTGCGGTCGCTGAGCGCATGAAGCTATGGGCCTTCCTGATATTTGCGGTTGTTATGACCGGTGTTATCTACCCAATGGAAGGTGGCTGGACCTGGGGCGGCAACGACGTACCTTTTATTGGTGCACTGAGTTATAGCGATTACGCGGGTTCGGGTATCGTGCATTTGGCCGGCGCGGCGGCAGCCCTTGCGGGTGTGCTGTTGCTTGGTCCCCGTAAAGGAAAATACACCGCCGATGGCAAAATAAAGGCGATGCCGGGTGCCAATTTAC
>JABJKL010000017.1 GCA_018660405.1 Pseudomonadota bacterium
ATCGTAAAGACGATGGATGCCGCCGGTTACAGGGTTCAAGAATCCGATCCCTTCGAAAATGAACCGGCTATCAGGCTAACCACGCGCGATGCCTCTCCCTATGTCAACCGTATTCGATTGATGTGGGAAGAAATGCGCCAACCGGTACTTAATGTATTCCCTGAACCACCGGGGACACCGGATAAACCGAAGGCCTATTTAAAGGCTGTTGATGAGGTCTATGTTAACGACGCGTACCATTCGCTATCAATTGAAGGATATCGGGTTAGCCTGGAACTGATCGAGCGTGTCCGTAGTGGCGCATGGAACCCTGAAAATAACGAAGATGATCGCGAACATCGTAACGCTCTCGCAGCAAAGGGCTATTACGACGCTTTTATGAAGGTTAAAGCCAGCGTTGAGAAGGTTCTTACCAATAGCAATGCTGGCGATGTGGCAGATGATGACCATCGTATCTGGTATCGCGAACTGTTTGGACCAAGCGTTACAGCAGGGATTATTGACGCTGTCGATCTGGCTGGCTATCGGAGTGGTCCCGTTTTTATTCGTAGATCCATGCATGTACCGCCGCCTCGCGAAGCAGTACGCGACTGTATGCCAGCACTCTTTGATCTTCTGAAAGACGAAGCTGAGCCCGCAGTTCGTGTTGTACTGGGGCATTTCATGTTTGTCTATATTCACCCATACATAGACGGCAATGGACGCATGGGCCGTTTTCTGATGAACGTGATGCTTGCTTCCGGCGGTTATCCGTGGAGCATTATCCCTGTGGAGAAAAGGGACGATTACATGGCTGCCCTCGAATCAGCGAGCGTCAGGCAAAATATAAAGCCATTTGCGCAGTTTGTTGCTCGACTGGTCGAAGATGGCATGGCAGGTAAACCAGGTCCACGCGCACCATCAAGCGATGCTGGCTGGTCTGGATAATTCCGGAAAAAGGAATTATGGGGGTACGGTCGAATTGAAATAAACCTCAAACCAACAACCCCAACTTCTCATAAAACTGCAACAGATCAACATCCACCTTCACATCACCCATTGAAATCGGCACAGTTAGAGATAATTTGCCCATCTCTCTGCAACGACTCAAGGCCACATAGGTCTGTCCAGAAGCAAACGCCCCTCTGCCTAGATCTATACGCACATCATCTAAAGTAAGGCCCTGAGACTTGTGAATGGTAATAGCCCAGCCATGGATTATAGGTATCTGAGTGTAGCTGCCAACCTCCCTTGAATTTACCCTCTCAGCGTTTTTATCAAAGACGTATTGGAATGACTGCCACTTATCAGGATACACGTCATGTTCTTTACCATCTTCCAGAAGGCGAACCCTTACATGGTTTTCGTGGACCTCAGTAACCTGGCCCAGACTGCCGTTGTACCAATGCGTGCTGTTCTTGACAAAAAGCACACGGGCTCCAGGCTTCAGCTTCAGCTCCTCGGGTGCGGGCAATACAGATTCAGCGAATTTTCCTACAACTTTGCCCCAATAGGTTCTCTCTTCTGTATCAAGAGCCTTGTAGGAATCATTGTTTATAATCGCAGCTTGATGATTGGTAGTGACCAAGGTTAGTGAACGCTCAACATCCTTATTTTCCCCATAACAAAGTCTGTTGAGAACAGCTACGCTTTCTCGGTGATCGTTATTGACCCTGATCTTTGAGAGGACATCAATAAATTGGTCGTCCTTCTGCCTGAATACCTTCTTCAGAGCTAGAGACGCCATTGGTATATCCTGAAAGCAGGTAGCACTATAAAAGTAGGCAGAGTCATACCTCGTGCTGAATAGCTTTTCTTCTTCGGCTGTCTTCACTATGGGAGGGAGCTGAAGAAGATCCCCAATGAAACAGACAGGAATCCCACCAAAGAACTTGTCATTATACATAGCCTCTCGCAGATACTGATCAATCCAGTCAACCATGTCGGCTCTGACCATGGAGACCTCATCTATTATCAACAATCCAATGTTTCTGAGTATTGCCCTGGTCTTATCTTTTACCTCAATGTCATTCTCCGTTAGTACCCTGGGCGGGAAACGGAAGAAGGAATGAATTGTTTGCCCACCAACATTCATTGCTGCAACACCTGTAGGAGCTAAGATCACTGTTTGAAATGCCCTTTGTCTCTTTAGATATCTGATAAGCGTTGATTTACCTGTACCAGCTTGGCCAGTAATAAATATTGCAGGGACTTTGGCCTTGACTAACTCACAGCATTTCAGGTACTCAGATAGCTCCTCAATGGGTTCTTCATTAACTTTAGGAATATGCTTCCGAGTGTGGATTTCTTTGGATACTTTACTTAAGTTACCAGGTGGTTCACCCAGAATCTGTTTTATGATCGCAGCAATAGAATCAGCAAACGACATTTCGTATTTCACCACCCCATAAAACCAATAACTGATATGGCCTGAGTTTTCTAGACATTTTCTTGGTTCTAAAAATATCCCTGTTCATAAACCGCTAGTGACGCGAGGTCATTATGCGTAGGCCGTTGCTTCAGGTTGTAAAACGTTTCAATATAGTTAAACGTAGCATGTCGAGCACTCGCACGGCATTTTTGTTTCGTACATCGGTCGTGGCATTAGGGCGCGGTGAAGCGCGTGGCAACGGCGGGGTCGCAGTCGTAGCGGTAAAATCCAAAGCCGGGTGTGTAATCCCAGTTCAGTGTACCGCTGAAGTTGGCGGCCAGATGCTCAGGATCTTCGAGTAATACTTCTACCCGTAGGCTGCGACCGTCATCATTTAATGTGTAGCGTTCTACAATGTGTTTCTGCGTTCCTGATGCGAGTCCGATGCCATAAGGCGAGACGTGCTCGGCGAAGAGTTGTGTGTCGACGACAAGAGTATCGCTCTCCCAGTGGCCAATGGAATGACCGAGACGCGTACGGTCACCGTCAACGGGATGTTCGCGGCCATCGGTATAAATAGTACGTTCAGCATCGAACCACTCGTCACGAATAATCACGCGGTTATCGAGAATTTCGATCTCGTTGAGATAATGCGGCGACGTTAATCCAGCGATCAGCCCGTATCCGCTGCAAACTGCAGTTGGATTATCACGATCGTGATCATAAGTGTCGATAGATGTCTGGCCCGCGTCGGTTAATGGATGGGTAATAAATTCGGCGAAAAAGGCGCTCACCACTTCGAACGGTACATTGGGTTCCAGCCGTGATTTCCAGATGCCGCTGAGGTCGGCCGTAGTGTCGGACGACTGCGACTGCTTTATACCCTGCCTGAGGACTACCCCGGTAGTTGTCGTTAGCGACTCCAACAGGGCATAACGTCGGTCGGTGTCGTGCTCGGGATGTACCCGAATGTTGATGACATCACCCAGTTTGAGAGAGTCCTTCCACCAGCCGCTGTGTCTCAGTATTGGCGTACTACCGGTCTCAATTTCCCATTCGACGCTTTCTCCATTGTCTTGCACCCCAATGCGGAGATAAACGTGTGGGTTGCGCCATTGAAAGTCCAACACCGTCGCCTCGAAAGCGATAACCGTAGTGCGGTCGATGTGGATGTAGCTGTGATGTGCAAAGCCGGGTACTGCGATGGCGAATAAAATTAGCAGGGCAGCGATTGATCGGATGTTCATTTGTGGATACTCTTTTCTACGACAGTTATCTGATATGCGTCCGCAATATCAGGCTTGGGGGGGTTCCGTTACCAAGTGTCTCAAAAGCGATGCTTTGAGTCACCCAGAAGCCCCTAATGCTTTGTGTGTATACATTATATCAGAATCTGGTAAATCCCTGCCATCGAAATTATCAGCAAGATGCTGCCAATAATTCGGTAAAACACCTTGGTATCTGCCCGCAAGGTGTAAAGGTGAAAGCGCAGCCCAATCAAATGCCCCAGAGTGGCGGCCGGTAGCAGCGACAATTGTTGTGCGAGCTGCATATCCACACCGGCTAAAATAAATGCGGCTATCTTGATGGCAACCAGCACAAACCAGAGCGCAAACAGGGTGTTCCTTAGTTGGTTGCGAGGCACATGTTGGGCAAAAACCGTAATAATAAGTGGCGCACCGATCAATGAAGTACCTGACGCATAGCCTCCAAGTATCAGGAATACCACGTCTAGTGTCCGGCTTCTGGATACAAAGGGTCTATCCAATATATAGCTCAGCGAATAAATAGCCACAATGCAGAAAATGATCCCTGACATGAGACTTCCGGGTAATGTGATAACGCCGAAGACCCCGATCAATTTTGGAATGATCATTATCCACAGGGCGTGTTTTAAATAGTCCCAATTGACGGCGGGCAGTCGTTCGCCATGGTTATCGATAACTTGCCGATGTTCGGGTACAAATCTCGATAAATTATAGACAACCGTAATAGCGGAAAAGAGCAGTAACTGAATAGATATAATGGGCAGGAAAGTAAGCGGGTCGTTGTGTACCAGCAGCAATAATGGCAGTGACAATACGGCTCCACCGAAGCCCAGGCCAGAGCGCACGAAACCCGACCAGACAAAAATCAGTCCTACGATCAGGAATTGCAAGGTGCTCAGTTCGTCCATGGCCTGCTATCTTTTGGTTTCAAGCGCTCCTTCGACACTTCTTATAAAACTCTTCTATCACCAGGCCCCACCGTATGACTAATGATCTCGAAAATCACCCGGACTCATTGGCAATTCAATTTCCTTGCCTAGCTCCGCAGAACGATCCATCGCCATCGTCAGTAACAGATTTCGATGGCCATCGGCCGCTGAGGCATGCGGTGTTTCTATACCCATCATGATGCGTGTAAACCAGGAGATTGTCTCTTCCTTCATCGGCCCCCAAAGCTGATTATTCCAAATATCGCCGGGCGGATAGCTGGTTAGAAAATCGACATGGCGTTCCATCGGCGGCTGATAGTTCTGTGTTGTATAACCCGCTGGTAAAGGCTCTTCCGTTGCGAGTACCAGGTCACGATGCGTGTCCTCGACATCGATCACGCCCTTGGTGCCGACGATGCCAATCTCCAGGCCATAGACCGACCCTGGCCAGACTGTAGGCAAAGCCCAGCTGATATTCATCGAAAAAATGGTGCCGTCATCCATGGTAAACACGCCAAATGTCGAATCCTTGATTCCAAGGGAGCCAAGCACTTTGTCGTTTGAACGTGCGTAAACAGAGGCTGGCGTCTTGCCTTCCATGAGCCACATGGACATATCCAGACTATGGGTGCCCGAGACAACCATCGGTGTCAGATTTTTGCGTGCTTTCGTTTTGGAAATCGTTGCAATCGGCACCATGCGATTCATTAAGGCCCGGGTGATTACTGAGTGCACATCGCCAATTTGACCGTTCGTCAAACGTTCTTTAATGGTCAGGAATCTGCGACGGAAACGTTGTGTATAACCCACACAAGCGTCGATACCAGACTCAGTGATCGCATTGAGTATCTGTTCGGATTCATGCGCATCCGTTGCCAGTGGCTTTTCGATAAACAATTTATGCCCACGTTCAACCGCCAGCAGCGTCGGTTCAGTATGTTGACTCTCCTCGGTAAGAATCATCACCGCATTCACTTCAGGACGGTCGAGTAACTCACGCACATCGGTGGTAAAAAAGTCAGCATTCGTATCTTTGGCAAGCTGCCTGCCGAGGTCTTCTTTAATATCGCATAGACCCAACCACTCCACACCGGGATACTGCCTTGCGATATTGGCTCTGATGCGCCCAATCGTTCCACACCCGACCATCGCCAGGCCGATCTTGTCTAACTTTTTTTGTGCCGTCATTGTGTTTCTGCTTTTGATTTTCCACGTTTGTTTTTGTGCTTGTTATCGTGCTTAAAAATACCGTCATAAAAGGTGTAAAGTACGATCAATAATAAAACTGTACCAAGCTTCCTTTCCCACAATATCGTCAATATGCCGACGTCCTCGAATACGAGTAATGCACGTCGCAAATTTTCATCAACAAGCGGGCCGAGTATTATCGCTAACACGACAGGTGCCAGCGGAAACCCCAGGCGATGAAGAATATAACCGATCAGCCCGGAGACCAACATCACGTAAACATCAAAATAGTTGAGATTTACCGCGAATGCCCCCAACACGCAAATTGGCAAAATCAGCGGCATCAACAGGGCTTTCGGCAGACTAAAGAGTTTCACACACGGCTTAATCAGCGCGATTGCCATGCCATACATGAAGAAATTGGCGATGATCAAACCGATGTAGATATAGTAAATCAGTCCAGGATTCTCGATTTGAATCAGCGGGCCTACCACGACGTTCTTTAATTCCAGCGCGGCCAGAACAGCTGCAGCAGCTGCATTTCCGGGTATTCCAAGCGCCAGGGTCGGTAACATCGACCCGCCAACATTCGCGTTATTGGCAACCTCCGCACAAACAATCGCCTCGTAGCTACCTTTGCCCCATTTCTTCTGTTCTTCAGGACTCGCTCGCCGGCGTCCAACATCATAAGAAAAGAACGACGCGACGTTCGCACCGGCCCCCGGAATGGCACCAATAGCCGTGCCAATAATGCCCGATCTCAAGCTCGGTCGAACATACTTCATCAGCGCACTAAAAGACGGCAACACACGGCCAATATCAGAAGGAATAGCCGACGGTGATTTCTGCGGCAACACGCGAAGGATTTCTGATAAACCAAATAGTCCGATCAGTACCGGAATAAAGCTGACACCATCATCAAGATTGTACGAACCAAAACTGAAGCGAGAAACCCCATGAATCGCATCCAGACCGACAAACGATACCAGCAAACCAATCCATCCTGCGATCCACCCCTTGAGCGGCGACTCCATCGACGACATCGAGCCACAAATAGCAATGCCCCAAAGCGACGGTAGAAACATTTCCCACGATCTGAACTGTAGTGCAAGAAATAGAACGGCTGGTATAAAGGCAATGAGTAATAGAATCCCGACCCAGTTACCCATAAAAGATGCAGAAATGGCCGTACCAAGGGCCAACCCACCTTCCCCGCGCCTGGCAAGCGCGTGCCCTTCAATCATCGTCGGTACTGCGTCGGGTGTGCCCGGTATATTAATCAGTACGGCCGAGATTGCGCCGCCGAACACACTGCCGGTATATACACCCAGCATAAACATGATCGCGACCGACTGAGACATTCCTACCGTTAGACCAATGAGCAAAGTCATGGCCATCGTCGTTGATAGCCCAGGCATCGCTCCCCACAAAATACCGAGTGTCACACCGGTCAGGCACGCGAACCAAAGCATCGGCGTGCCCGCAATAAACGACAGCTGCTCAAGAATTTGCGGCCAGACTTCCATTAGTATTCCTTCCAGTATTCCTTCGACATGATAAAGAACACTAAAATGACTCCGGCATAAGAATGCCAAACCCATAACGAAAAATTGTCGCCAACGTTTCTATAGTGAAAAACGAAACAAGAAAACATCGGGTCAGCGGCGCCCTCCAAAACAGCTTCATGATCAAAGTGACGGTAATCACCGAAATGACCTCATAACTGCTCAGCCGAAAAATAAACAGTGGCGTCGGCAAACGCAGGTCAAAACTTATGTTTCCAACCAACACAATATAAGCGACAACAATGGCAACCAACAAAATCGAGCGTTGCTCTTCCGAACCCGCAAACCAGGTTGCGGTTGCGGCGCTGAACGTTTTGACGAAATTTTGGGTACCGCCCGCTTTCAGCGCCTTAAATCCAAGCAACAGCGCCATAAAAAAAAGCGACACACTGGTAATGAACGGCAACAGTCCAGGAGCCGTAGACACGCTGTCGGGCACATCGAGTTGCAAAGACATAATCGCAACAGCCATTGCGAATGCGCCAATGAAACAGGCACTACCCAAATCTTTAGCCGGTGAGCTCTGGCCGCCGGTATCTTCTTCGTCAGTGAATTCCATTTCTCCAGCCGATACCTGCTCCGTGTCGGGATAAGTTGTATCTTCGTCGGTCATTTAAACCTTAAAAGAGCGGGTGCTTCTTCAAATTTATATTGAAGGAGCACTAGTTCGGCGTTAAAGGCAGCGGCTGGTAGTCCTGCGGTGGCCACCACTGGTCAAATTTCTCAGGGGTCGGAAGGCCGAGCTCAGCGGCGGTTTTGGACCCTGGAATATTCAATCGGGTAAACGTTGCGGCAGAGATGGTTTCCAACTCAACAGCGCGCCGATCTGCAGCCTCACCGAGCTTTAGTTCAGTAATAAAATAGCGCTGCGCCATCGCTTCCCGGAACCCATCTGAGTTCACAGCCTTGATGAATGCAGCTTCAACCTGCTGAATGACCTCTATGGGTGTATCGCGCCGAATCCCCAGATTGTAAGTCCCGTTGGGGGGTAATTGTTCCTGAACCTCAGGTAACATCGGGGCGAGTGAGGGCATGATCTTGCCGTTGGGAGTCTCCATATCGGTCAAGCCGGACTGCTGTAGCAAAATAAGCTGATCACTATCGATAAACTGAATGTGCTCATGTATTCCGCCACCTCCAATATCGACTTCCCCGTTCAGAACCGCCAAGGTGGCCCGTTGACCGCTACTGTACGGCACATATTTTAGTTCTATGCCGGCCGAATAAGCGATAACGGCCGCCACCTCATGCCACTGACCGCCAGCACCCGAAGTGGATATCGTCAATTTACCCGGATTTGCCTTGGCTGCCTCGACAACATCGGCAAAGGTTTGGTACGGCGAGTCGGGTCGAACCGCCCAGCTTCCAATGGTGGTTGATGCCTGCATGTAGTACCAATCTGTCCAGGAGCGGGAATCACCACCGCCGCCGACACGAGAATATTTGTTATAACTTGAAGTGCCCAGAAAGGTGTAGCCATCATTGGGTTTGTTCAGAACGTAGCGGGTTGCCAACGCACCGGAGGCACCCGGCCGATTCACAACATTGATCTTCCAGCCAGTCGCCGCCGCCATCTCGCGCGCCAACGCGCGCAGTACCGTATCCGTTCCGCCACCTGCTGAATACATGGCGACCAGCGTAATGGGTCGCTCAGGCCAGGCAGCGTTGGCCGCGCCAAGTGTTAGCGAAAGCAACGCGGCGAGTATTAACCCGTACGAATAAAGAGTTTTATTTTGCAAAATTGGGATAATCATTGGTTAGTTGGGCATCGCTACACGCATTATTTTGACTGGCGGCATTCTTGCAAGAACACCGCGGTAGCGCAAGCCAGCACTGAGCACGATATTTTAGACCTTGAAAGAATGCTGGCGGCTAATCATACTCGAAGAGAAGATAACGACACCTCTACAATTTCATATGCATTCTGAGTCAATTTTACGTACGTCAATATTTGTCGGTCTGATGCTCGTCATCGCCGCGTGTGCAGAGATGCCTTACGACACTATAAGAGATGGCCAAACGACGAACAGCACGCAACGGCCATTAAGACCTTCAGTGGCTGGGCGCAATGCCGGTGTTTCTGCCGGGCACCCTCTGACCACGGCAGCTGTTGTCGAGATACTGCAAAAGGGCGGTAACGCATTTGATGCGGGCGTTGCAGGCCTGCTGGTGGGCGGTGTGGTGGAACAGGATTTGTATAGTCTGGGTGGTGAGGCGCTGGTTCTGGTCTACCCCAAGGCAGAGGGGGAGGTGATATCGATTACCGGTCAGGGCTGGGCACCCTCTGCAGCCACAATAGATTACTACCTGGACAGAGGGAAGAACGTGAACGGCAAGGGGCTCGACCCAGCCGTCATTCCTGGCGCATTGCACGCGGCTCTGACCGTCCTGGAAAAATGGGGAACCATGAGTTTTGAGGAAGTGTCGGCGCGTGCGATCGAATATGCGGAATACGGGTTTCCGCTACGGCCGCGTACCACCGCTGCGATTGAACTCGATATCGAATTTATTAACCAGTGGTCGGATAACCAGCGAACCTGGTTGAAATCCGACGGTACTTTGTACGCGGCGGGCGAAACGATTCGCTTGCCGAATTTGGCGAGTATGCTGAAACGGATGGTTGAAGCCGAACAAAACAACAAGGCTGACGGGCGAGAGATGGGTATTGCTTCCGCTCGTGACCGTTTTTACAAAGGCGATATCGCCCGCGAGATGGTTGATTTTCTGCAACAACACCAGTCGCCATTTGAACTGGCGGATTTTGCTGAGTTTGAAGCCCGAATAGAAACCCCGACCGAGACTACTTACCGCGGCTATACCGTTTATAAACAACCGTTTAATAGCCAGGGTCCCATGCTGCTACAGGCACTGAATATTCTGGAAAACTTTGACTTGCAAGCGATGGGACACAATAGTGAAGACTACGTGCACACCGTTATCGAAGCCCTAAAACTGGCGTATGCTGACCGGGATACCTATTACGCCGATCAGGATTTTGTGTCGGTCCCGGCGGCTGGATTACTGTCAAAGGAATACGCGCGGGAACGCGCTGCACAAATTGATCCCACACAGTCTTCTACCGAATTTTTGGCGGGTGACCCGCTAAAATATGATGCCGATGTTAATGAATGGCCCTACTGGGTGGCCGGTAAGGATGAACAGCCTATGGGGTCTGGTCTGTCGCTAACTCAAACTGATTTCCCCAGCTCGCTTAAAGATACATCGCATATCGCGATCATCGACAAGGATGGAAACGTCTTTGACAGTACACCCAGTGGAGGCTGGATCGGAGGCGCGGTTATCCTTGGCGACACTGGCATTGGTATGAGTGTCCGGGGTGAACAATTCTGGCTCGACAAGCGCAGAGCGGCTCAACTAAGACCACGTTCACGCCCACGATACACCCTGACCCCGAGCATCGTACTGAAAGATGGCGAACCTTTTCTTGCCATAGGTACTCCCGGTGGTGATAACCAGGAGCAGACGATTCTGCAAACCTTTTTGAATATCGTCGAGTTTTGGCCAGACTGGTATCCGAACCTGCACGCAGCTATCGAATGGCCTCGGGTCCAGACCTTACACTTTTATGCGTCTTTCTGGCCGCATGACACCGGCTTCAATCGCATCAATATCGAGAATACGATGCCACCAGAAACCATCAAAGCTCTCGAGTCCTGGGGGCATGAGGTCAGGCAAGTGCCGCTATTCGGTATCTCAGGGTGCGCTACTGCAGTGATGCTGGACCCTCTTACGGGCAACCGTATTGCGGCGGCTGATCCTCGACGGGACTGTTACGCGATAGCTTATTAGCGAAGCTGAATAAATAAGGCCAGTTTCGTTATTGGTTTGAACGAATGTTCGTTCAAACCACAAGTTTCGTGCACCGTTTAACTCGAAACAGCAGAGTGAGCGGGTTTGCCGCCTTATTATATCTTGCCGAGCGCGATAGCGAGCAAGGTAAGTGCAATGCCGCCAACAGATACGGCTGCCAGCACAGAACTAATAATCAAGTATAGCTCCAAGAGAACCTCCTTTTTTAGTCAACAAATTCAGAACGCCATATAGCGTAGCAATGGCTTTTAAACGCACATTGATCTGGATCAAGAGATTGCTCTTTGGTGGGGTGCGCGATGGAGCGTACGATGGTGTGAGTTATTCACACATTAAAGCCAGACATTCGGTCAGTAGATCATTTCGCGCAAAGGGTCGGTAGATTGACCTGTTGCTATCCGCATACTATGCTCCTCATGCTGTAACTGAACGCGCTGATACATTGGCTGTTTGCTCGTGTCCAGAGCCAGGTGGGATATTATCCAGATCACGTTATCGGAATACCGACCTATTCGGCCTGGTAGTGATGTCTGGCCTTAGTGTTTTCTAGATAGTTTTAACCAAATAATTATACTTTTTACTTCTAATAACTCGTAATCAAAAATCAATAGATAGGGGGGTACCATGAATTCAAAATCAAATCTTACTCGACGTAAGCTCATGAAATGGGGCGCAATGTCGGCAGGCGCACCTGTTGTCGCCACAGCATTCGGGTCGCGAGCCTTTGCCCAAAACCTGGGCCCGGGGAATCTTTACGTGGGTGACGTGGCGGGGCGCGATGCAGAAAGGCTCTATACCGGCCATCCGGTCGTTGGCGGCGGACAAATGGAAATCCGCTTGAATCAGTCTATTTATACGAGTGACCCCCACCAACTGGAAGTCGCCCAGCGCTTACAGCCTTTCGACCCACTGTCCTGGTACACGGAGTGGAATCGCGTGGCGCAAATTAACGAGGAGATCGCCCAGGGCTACGAGGAAAGCGGTTTGAATGTATCGGCTAACCAGTTTTACCTGCGTGCGAGCCGTTTTCATCGCTTGTCTATCGTGTATCAGGAAGATACAGATGCAACCATGATGGATGGTTATAACAAATTTCGGGAATTTTTCGACAAAGCCTACGAAATGGTGCCTGCTCCGTTTGAGCGAGTCACGATCAATGTCGACGGTAACCAGCTCGGCGGCTATTTTCGCAAGCCCGGTGGGCCGGAAGGCACGCGGTTTCCCACCGTCGTTGTTTATCAGGGTGCTGATTCATAGCGGAAAATACTATTTTAGGTGCGGGTTCTTATGTCTCGCGCGGTATGGCGTATCTGGTGGTGGACTTGCCGGGCCAGGGTGCCCCAAAACGGTTACAGAATTTGTATATGCCACCGGATACTGAACGGCTGGTATCGCCGTTAATCGACTATTTGGAAACACGCCCGGATGTGGATTCAGATCGGATCGGCTTACGAGGTGTCAGTATGGGTGGGTACTCGGCACCGCGAGCTGCCAGTGGCGATAGTCGAATTAAGGCTGTGTGGACCTCCGCAGGTTCTCATGACGTGTTGTCTGATCTGTTTGAGTTCTATACGCCTATTCAGGATCGTGTGCGCTGGATTATCGGCGCTGATGATTTGGCCGATGCTCGACGAAAACTACGCGATTATACGGTGGAAGATGTTGCGCAGCGTATCGAGTGCCCCATGCTAATCGGTTATGGGCGTACTGACCGTATTATGGACCCTCAAGGGGCTTACCGGCTTTATCAGGCTGCGGTTAATTCCGACCGGCAGATGTGGTCGGGTGCGGGTCATCCTCACCACGATGAAAAATCCGGGGGTCCAAAGGATCTGCGGTTGCCTACCGCGCAGGATTGGGCCGCAAAACAGTTGGGGGCTATTGCCTAGGCACCCTAGCACTCGATTTGCTTAACAATAAACTCGATAGAAGAAGGGTATGGAAGGAGAGTTATAAAACCAGACATATCGAATATTACCAGCAAAACTCTGGGGTCAAATTGACCAATTCAGTTGCCGCAGAGTAAACTCAAATTAATCATTAACGAAAAGGGCTATATCAATGAGGATACATTATAAATTCGTAAACATGCTGGTGGTGCTAGCGTTCGCGGTTCCCGCGATAACCCTGACCAGTGTTCAAGTACAGGCGCAAGCTGAACCCAGTTACAGCTTTGATCCGACATGGCCGAAGCCGTTGCCAAACAACTGGAAGATTGGTGGCATCACTGGTCTTGCTGTCGACAGCGATGATAACGTTTGGGCCTATAACCGCCCGAATGATCTGACCGCAATTGAACTCCACGGCGAGCTCACGCCGCCGATAGCTGAGTGTTGTGTCCGGCCACCCTCGATGATTCATTTCGACAAACAAGGTAACGTCATCGGTTGGTTCGATGCTCAGCAAGGCCACGGCATGGACGTGGACGACGAAGGATTCGTATACCTCGGGCAAGATACCGTTCGTAAATACGACCCGGAGACTGGCGAAGTGGTTGCGGAACTGGAGCGTACCCCGGAAAGAGAAGGTGGCGGACGAGTTGGATTGCCTGCGCCTGTAGCGCGCGAACCAGGTCAGGGTGGCCGCGGTCCGGTCACAGGGTTCTTGCCACGACCACCGGCGGACCCAGCAGAGGTAGCAGCTGAAGAGGCTGCAAAAGCTGCATTTCGTGAGAAATATCCCCCTGAGACGCCGATGATTGTGGGTGGGCTTGAGGAGATCCGCATCGTTAAAGCCGACAACGAGATGTATGTCGCCGACAACTATCTTCGTGGCCGCGTGCTTGTGTTCGATCTGGAAACGTTCGAGTTCAAGCGAGGTTGGGGTGCCTATGGCAAGCCTTTGGCAGAGATTAGCACCGACGACGCTGACCACGCGTATACGCCCAATGGCCCGATGCCACCGGATTTCGCTGGCCATCTTACTCTGAACGTTTCCAATGATGGGTTGGTGTATGCAGCGGATCGAAATGCGAACCGCATCCATGTCACCACCAAGGAAGGTGAGTTTTTGAAGGAATTTGTTATTGCGCCCGGTACGGGAGTCGGTGGCTCCACCGGCGGTGTGGCTTTTTCAGCAGATCCCGAGCAGCAGTACCTTGTTATATCAAGCCTCACCAATAACAGGATTTGGTTTCTGAATCGCGACGACGGCAGTATTGTCTCAGAGATGGGGCACATGGGTGAGAACGGCGGCCAGTTCTTTGGCCTTCACATGATTGCGGTGGACTCGCAGGGCAATATATATACGGGTGAGGTGTTCGCAGGCGAGCGCGTACAACGTTTTGTACCCTCCGACTCACCAAAAGGACAATTGCTTCAGCAACTGGCCGAGATGCAGTAATAACCAGGGGCATTCTCAATGTGAATGAGAATACCCCTGTAGTTTAAAACGATAAATTAACTTTCAAACTGGCAACTGGGTGTCGAGGCAGCCACCTCTTTTTCGGCCTCCGACATATCTGCTTCTATACTTTCGAACAACGGTGTGCTCAGGTAGCGTTCGCCGGTATCCGGCAACATAGCCAAAATGTTGGAACCTTCGGGCGCGGATTCGGCCACTTCAAGTGCTGCTGCAAAGGTGCCGCCGGCACTAATACCGACGAATATTCCTTCTTGTTGAGCCAGATTACGTGAACATTCCAGAGCGCTGGAATTGGCTACCGTCAGAATTCGATCTGCGCAATCGGCGTCAATCGCATCGTCAGCCAGCTTGGGAATAAAATCGGGTGTCCAGCCCTGCATTGGGTGCGGGCTAAAACTTGGATGACTTTCTGCGGGTGAGCCGTCATCGTTACGTTTCTGTTCGATGCCACCGGTTAACAGCCCCGCTAGTTCTGGTTCACAAACAATAATCTTGGTGTTCGGGCTTTTCTCCTTTAGCACACGGGCAACGCCTTTTAAGGTACCGCCGGTACCATAACCCGTTACCCAATAGTCGAGTTGCAACCCTTCAAAAGCGTCGAGAATTTCGGGAGCTGTCGTTCTGGAATGCACATCTGCATTGGACTCGTTTTCAAACTGGCGAGTCTGAAACCATCCATGTTTTTCCGCCAGTTCTCTGGCTTTCAAAACCATACCACTACCTTTCAGGGGCGCTGGCGTCAGTATTACCTGGGCTCCCAGAAAGCGCATGAGTCTGCGACGTTCCACGCTAAAACTCTCCGCCATGGTCACGACCAGCGGGTATCCTTTTTGTGCACATACCATGGCAAGTCCGATCCCCGTATTGCCACTGGTCGCTTCGACGACAGTTTGACCGGGTTGCAAGGCTCCTGATTTTTCAGCATCCTCAATGATGCCGAGCGCCAAACGATCCTTTACCGAACCCATCGGATTAAAGGCTTCTATTTTTACAAATAAATTGATGTGCTCCGGGCCAAATTTATTGATTTTTACGACCGGCGTATTGCCAATGGTGCCAAGAATGTTGTCATGAATGTGCATGCGTGTTCCCCCTATTAGTTTGTTTGAGCCGATTATGCCCTCTCTGTCGGTGAAAGCGAATACTAACCGACAAACCGATCAGCGATATTTGCGGGGTTAATTGATTGACATGATTTCATCAGATACTATGGTTATTGCACTCTTAATGATTCGTCCTATAGAAGAGGTCAACATTAAGAAATCGCAATATCCCAACACGAATATATCGCCGAGGAGGCGTTAATGCGTAGAGTTAACATTATTTATGCCGGTTTGATCGCGGCACTGGCACTTACATCAGTCGCTTTTGGCCAGATGGCCCCCCAGATGCCAGAGTTACGCCGGACACCACTTGACCAGGAAGCCGTTTGGACTATTGAGCATATTAATGGTGGTGCCTACCGTGCGATGACCAATAATCATGGCACCGTATTTGTCGTTACTTCAGAAGGTATTATTTTGGCAGACCCGCTCAGCTATGAATTCGCGGTTTGGCTAAAGCAGGAGTTCGCTACCCGCTTTGGGGTTCCGGTCAAATACGTCGTCTACAGCCACTATCATTGGGACCACGCCTCGGGTGGAGGTGTATTTGCAGATACCGCGACGTTTGTTGCGCATGAGAACTTACCTGCTTATCTGGAAATGCCGCCCGATTCGACCACCTTGTCTGATGTGGTCGGGCAATATGAGCCGTTAGCGGCCCTTGATGCCGACGGCAATGGCTTGGTCGAGTTGAGCGAGGTGCCGAAGGATCTTCAGCGTTTCCCAGGCTCGAAGCAGAGTATTTTTGAAGGTTTTGATGCCAATAAAGATGGTGCGCTCAATGGGGCAGAGGTGGTGCGCGGAGCACTTGGCTTTGTTCATCCACCCGATATCACCTACAGCGATGAAATAGAGATCACACTGGGTGACCAACGAGTGAACCTTACCTGGGTTGGCGATATGAACCACTCCAGTGATACCAGTTTGATTACGTTCCCCGACGACGACGTGATATTGATCGTCGACTATATATCTTTTCGGCTTCCGAATCGGGAGATGGACTATGAGCTTGGTAAGTTTGAGGAGTGGATGAACGCCATTCGATTAACCGAAGAACAGGCCAAAAAATATGAATTCACTGCGACCGGGCATGGACCGGTGGGCAACTGGGAAGGTGTTCAGCGTTGGCGGGTTTACCTGGAGACGCTTCAAAACGAAGTTGCCGCCGGGATTGCCGCCGGTAAATCGCTTGAAGACATGCAGCGTGACATAAAAATGGAAGAGTATAGCGATTTGGAAGGGTTTGATTGGGTCGATGAAAACGTTCTGGGTATGTATCACTTCTTAACCGATTGATGGTTCTGCCTTTCCCAAACTAGATATTGTGGAGTTGTTATGTTCTTAAAAAATTATTTTCAGTCATCGTGCGTGGTTGTTATGTTCACTTTGTTTGTTGCGATCTTAGAATGCGTGAGTGCTCAGGAGAACCCTTATATAGAGTTAGCAGAATGGATGCAGCCTTTGCCCAGCCGGGCACTAGGGTCTGTCAGCGGGGTGTACGAGGACGCTGAAGGGGATTATTGGACAACAGAAAGATGTGGAGCAAATTCTTGCCTGGATCGAGACGACGTATCGCCCATTCATGTTTACGACTCTTCGGGTCGTTGGGTGAAGAGTTTTGGTGACGGAATGTTTGTCTGGCCGCATGGTATCTATATCGATGTTGACGGCAATATTTGGGTGACTGACGCTCGGGGGGATGATCAGCGGGGATACCAGGTTTTCAAGTTTAGTCCTGATGGCGAGGTATTGATGACCCTGGGTGAAGCGGGGGTTGCAGGTAACGATCCGGATCATTTTAGTGCGCCGACTGACGTGCACGTCGCACCGAATGGCGATATTTTCGTTTCGGACGGGCATGAGGCTGATTCCGGTAATCGAGTATTGAAGTTCTCGTCAGACGGACAATTTATCAAGAGCTGGGGCACAAGCGGGTCAGCCGCTGGTGAATTTAGAGTTGCCCACGATTTAGAAATGGATTCACAGGGTAGATTGTTCGTTGCTGATCGTGACAACAACCGGATTCAGATTTTTAATCAGGAAGGTGAGTTTTTGGAAGAGTGGGGGCAATACGGAAGACCAAGCGGGCTTTATATTACTGACGATGACACGATCTACGTTTCTGACAACCTGTCCACCGAGGAAAATAATCCCGGCGGGCAACGCGGAATTCGTATTGGAGACGCATCGGATGGAACAATAAAGGCGTTTATTCCTGAGCCACCGCTGGATCCTGGTGATACCCGGACAACGGGTCCCCACGGTCTTTATGTTAATGGTCTGGGAGAGATTTTCGGTGCTGACGTGCAGGCGGAGACGGTAAGAAAATTTGTACTCCGCTGATGGCTGGCTGGATAAGCGCGAACTGCAAGCACCTAATACACACCCCGAAAAATGCGTTTCAATAACGCGAACATCTGTTTTATACTCCGCCCTGGAAAATATTTTTGGATACTAAAAAATGAACAATCTACATAAGGATTTGCAACTCGTTTTTTTATCGCTCTTTGCCAGTCTGTTTATGGCGTCGGTCGCGGTCGCCCACCACGGCGATGCGGGGCGCTATGAAGAAGAAGTTTCGGTGCTGTCGGGAACGGTTGTCGTCTTACAGTTTGTCAATCCTCATTCCAGGCTGATTGTTGATGTAGTGGATGAAAATGGTGAATCGGTGACGTGGCACGTCGAGTTCAGTAATCCGGGCCGTATGAACAGTGAGTTTGGTTGGACCCG
This sequence comes from Pseudomonadota bacterium, assembly GCA_018660405.1. Taxonomy (GTDB): domain Bacteria; phylum Pseudomonadota; class Gammaproteobacteria; order Arenicellales; family Arenicellaceae; genus UBA10349. The sequence goes on from JABJKL010000017.1 coordinate 18,328, forward strand.
CGACATACTAAAACCCGGCGATAAGGTAACGTTGACAGGCCGATTCCGCAAAGGCGGTGCACCTGTGATGAACCTCACTGAACGATCGCAGGTCGTAATGACGGAAACAGGCGAGCAGATTTATCGCACAGAAAATTTTGTCGCTGCCGAATAGGCAACATCCCAAGCATTCTAAACATATAAGGTCATCCAATATGAACGTCCGCCTCCTATTCCGACCAGGGATCGTTTTTCTATTCCTGTCCTTGGTTTGTGCTGGTTCTGCGTCAGCAGAGCTAACTCAAACCGCGTATATCAAAGCCTCGAACACCGGCGATAGTGATAGCTTCGGTGCGGGAGGTACTCTTGAGGGCGATGCCGTGGCGCTGAGCAATGACGGCAGTACGCTCGCTGTGGGTGCGCCTTACGAAAGCAGTAACGCATCCGGGGTCGGTGGTGATCAGACCGACAATTCCCTCTACGGTGCTGGTGCGGTGTACGTTTTCACCCAGAGTGGCGATGGTTGGGTGCAACAGGCTTATATAAAGGCCTCCAATCCCGGCCTTACCGACAACTTTGGGTATATGGTCGCCTTGAGCGCCGATGGTAATACGATGGCGGTATCCGCGCATTTCGAGGCGGGTGGCGGTATGGGCGTTGATGCCGATCAAACTGACGATTCGATTCCTCAAGCGGGCGCCGTCTATTTATTTAGCCGAGAAGGCAACCAGTGGAATCAACAAGCCTATATCAAAGCCTCAAATACCGGCACGCTATCTCAAGGTCAGGAGTTCGCTGATGGGGATCAATTCGGCAGTGCACTGACTTTAAGCGATGATGGTAATACACTGGCAGTCTCTGCGGTCACTGAAGACAGCAATACTTCAGGCGTAAACGGGGATCAGTCAGACAATTCAGCACAATCCGTTGGGGCAGTGTACGTGTTTAACCGCGATGGAAGTACGTGGAGCCAAAATGCGTATCTAAAGCCATCAAACCCGGATGGTGGAGACCTTTTTGGCTATGCGGTTTCGCTCACAGCGGATGGCCGTAGATTGGCGATTGGCAGCTTCGACGAAGATGGTTCACTTGCAGGAACTAACGAGCAGCAAGATGACGAGACGAGAGGCAGCGGTTCAGTGTATGTATTCGATTACAGTGACGATACCTGGCAACAAACCGCTTATCTGAAAGCTTCCAATACCGAAAGAAATGACGCGATGGGGGTGGCGATCGCCATTAGTGACGACGGTAATACGCTGGTCGCAACGGCACTGGACGAAGATAGTATGAGCACTGGTGTGACCGATGGTATGAGCATCGCTCCAGAGTTAGATTGGGAAAGTGATATATCTACGGGTGCTGTTTACGTTTGGGTTTATCATGATGATACATGGACACAGCAGGCGTATATCAAGGCCTCGAACACCGGGGGCAACGATTTGTTTGGTTCCCGACTGGCCTTAAGTGGCGATGGCAATACATTGGCATTAGGTGCGCAATTCGAAGACAGCGTGGCGCAGGGCCTTGATGGAGTGCAGAACGACGATTCAGCGAGTGAAGCGGGCGTTGTTTACCTGTTCTCTAGAACTGGCAACAGCTGGTCGCAGATAAATTATATAAAGGGATCAAATACAGAAGAATTTGATGAGTTTGGAAGTTCGATGGGTCTGAATCGTGACGGATCGCTTCTGGCGATCGGTGCCCAGTATGAAGACGGTGTAGCGACCGGAGTGGGGGGCGACGAGACCGACAACTCAAGCTATGATTCGGGTGCGGTCTACTTGTTCAGTCGCTGAGCTTATATGAGCGACGATCAAACCGGCGACGACAATCTGACGCAAAGCGACGATGATCTTTTAATCACCCGACGGCGTACTTTACAAAGTGCGGGCGGCCTGCTCGCTGCAGCTTCCTTGCCAACCGCGTCGGTTGCCCAGAACGAGGCACCGATAATAGCGGCGAGACGACCCGATCTAACAGGACGTCTGGCCCGGTATATGGTGTCGGCAAGAGATTTGCAACTTCCGCCGAGCGTGATGCTTGCGGCCAAGCACCGATTACTGGATACGCTAAGCGCTATTGTTTCAGGAGCTCGCTTGAAACCGGGTGAAGTCGCCATCGAGTACGTGCGCCAACAAGCAGGCATCCCCGAGGCATCCGTTACCACAACCGACATTATGACATCGGCCGTCAATGCTGCGCTGGCCAATGCGATGTCTGCGCATGCCGATGAAACGGACGACTTCCACCCGTTTACCAAAGCACATCCCGGTTGCTCGGTGGTGCCGGCAGCACTCGCCATGGCAGAACGCGAGGGCAGCTCAGGCGACGAATTGCTGAAGTCCATCGTGCTCGGTTACGACCTTAGTTGTCGTTTTCTGGTTGCATTAAGGCCTGCCCTGGTGCGTGCGAAGCACCGCAGCGCGGAGGGCTACAGCTCGACTTTCGGCGCTACGGCTGCGGCTGCATCTCTGGCACGTTTTGACGAGACGCAAATGCGTTACGCTTTATCATACGCCGTACAACAGGTCTCCGGAGTCTGGAGCTGGGTCAGAGATGTCGAGCATATCGAGAAGGCATTCGATTTCAGCGGCATGGGTGCCAGGAATGGCGTGGCGGCTACCACCATGATTCAGGCAGGATTCACTGGCGTTCTTGACGCGCTGGAGGGCGAACGCAACGTGCTTGATGCGCTGTCGACCGATGCTGCACCGGAGGAGCTGGTCGCAGACCTCGGAAGCCGTTACTACGTCGAGGAAACCGCCATCAAGACCTTTCCGGTTGGTTACCCTATTCAGTCTCCGCTTGCGGCATTTTTCCGTCTTCGCGAGGAGCACGGGCTGACGGTTGATAACGTCGAGCACATACTCGTGCGCCTGCCGGAAGACGGTGCGAGGATTGTTGATAGCCGATCAATGCCGGACGTCAACGTCCAACACATTATGACAGTTGCACTGGTCGATGGGATGATTAACTTTGAAAACAGCCATTCATTCGAACGGATGTCAGATCCGGTAGTCGTTGCTGCGCGCGAGCGTATCGAGCTTGTCGCGGACCCTGAATTGGTGGTGCTCGACGCACCGCGCAGCGGTTTTGTGGAAGTTACAGTTAATGGCGGGCGTAAAGTGAGTCTATTTGTGAGTCATGCACCTGGCACCCCCGAGAACCCTCTTGACAGCGAGGGAGTGGCGGCAAAGGCGCGCGAGTTGGTGACACCGATTCTTGGCGCCGCGAAAACGGCCGGTCTGATCGACCAGGTTAATTCGATAGAAGAGCTGGCAGATGTTCGTGATTTGCGGGCGTATCTAACGCTCTAGACCTTATTCTGCACAAGGCACTAAACAAGAAAGCACTAAACAAGAAAAGCACCGCCATTAACATGGAGCGTTTGGCCGGTGATATAACGAGCCGAAGGGCCTGACAGGAACGCCACGGCGTCAGCCACTTCCTTAGGGCTACCGCGCCGACCCAGCGGATTGGTGCTTGTCGCACGATGGCTGGGATCCTTTGCTACCCTAACGGTATCGATGAGCCCGGGGGCAACACAGTTGACAGTAATCCCTTGCGGGGATAATTCATGCGCCAGCGCCTTGGTAAACCCGACTATCCCCGCTTTAACGGTGACAACATGCGCTCGATTTACCGCACCGGTGTGGCCGGTCATGCCACCAATATTTATAATCGATGCCTGTTTACTTTCTCGCAGATGGGTCAAGCAAGCTTGTGTTGTCAGAAACACCGCATCCAGGCAGACGCTCATCACCTGACGCCATTCTGAAAAAGCCATTTCAGCAAACGGTGATTCCGGACGAATAGCAGCGTTATTGACCAGCGTATCCAAACGGCCAAATTCAGAGATTACTTCGTTTATGATGCGTGGTGCGTTGTCGGGGTCGGTCAGATCACCGATGGTTACTATCGCCTTCACACCTGCCTTCACACCACATTCTTCAACCAGCCTGGCAGTCTCCTCGGCCGCAACACGGTCATTGGCGGCATGCACAGCAATATGAGCACCATTACTGGCTAATGCACAGGCAATTGCCCGGCCGATATTCCGGGATGAACCCGTGACCAGAGCGACCTGATGAATATTGGTCTGATCCGTTGATGTCATTCAGTACCCCCCAACTTTCTGATTAACCGATAATCATCGCGCATAGAACCGATAGAACTACAAATTGCCAGTATTTTATCGGGGTCATTATGTCCACCGTAACGGCAATTGGCATTGAATTTTTTATGGATTTCATCCCTGCCAAGTGGCGCACTCTGCCCACCCCTCATAAAATCTTGCCTGACTTCCGAATGAGTTCCATCTTTGTAAATGATCCTGACATGTCCCGTAAAGGCAGCGGGATAAGGGTTATTCGAATCAATCTGGTAATTAATCTTGCGGGTCAGCGCGAGCAGCTCAGGATCAGAAATAGAATCGTCACTAAAATTTTCCAGGCCCGCATGCCCCCGTAGCAACCCCAGAGCAACCCCGAATGGCACACTAAACTTGGCCGCATAGGGGGTGGGTGGTGCGCGTTTGATGTCCAGCGGCTCCCATAGGCGATGCACGTAGCCTTCTGCTGTTTCACAGATTATCGATTCGATATCATCGACTACAATGCTATTTTGTTGTGACCGGAGTTGGCACGCGCAGTCAATATAGGGCTGAACCATGGTTCCGCAGGGGTAGGGTTTAAAAGAAATACTGTTGCTAACGAATGTTTGCCCGAGCCCATCAAACAGACAATCCAGTTTGGGGCTAACCGAAGATGCAAACACATTGAAGACGCCGTGAGCCCCTTCAAACACATACTTTGGTCCGGTAAATCCTGCTTTCGCCATTGCGTACGCACGCATTCCAGATTGTGCAGCCCAACCTGGGTGCATACGCTTGGTCCAGCTACCATCGCCCAAATATTCAATAATGCCCGATGCCATACTGCCGGCGATGCCCAGGGCATTCGCGATAACCTTGCTGTCAGCCCTGCAGGCCACGGCGGTACCAAACGCCGCCGCCAGGGAGCCGAGTACTGCAGTAGGATGAAACCCCGACTTGTGTATCGCTTTGGGCA
>JABJKL010000243.1 GCA_018660405.1 Pseudomonadota bacterium
AGTTGCGTGAAAAACAGAAACTACGTCGTATTTATGGCGTGCTTGAAAAACAGTTTCGTAGTTACTACGACGAAGCAGCGCGTCTTACCGGATCCACTGGTGAGAACTTGTTAACTTTGCTTGAATCAAGGCTTGATAATGTTGTTTATCGAATGGGCTTTGGTGTAACTCGTTCTGAGGCGCGTCAGTTGGTCAGTCATAAATCGATTCTCGTAAATGGCAATATTGTCAACATTCCGTCTTATCAGGTTAAAGCGGGTGATGAAATTGAAGTGCGAGAAAAATCTAAAAGCCAGTTGCGCATTACCGCGGCTTTGGAGATTTCTGAACAGATTGGATTTCCTCAGTGGACTGAAGTTGACTCAAAAGCCAAGAAAGGTGTGTTTAAGTCGGTTCCTGATCGGTCCGAAATATTTGCAGACATCGACGAGTCGTTGGTTGTCGCCTTGTATTCGAAGTAAATAATATTCCAAGTAAGCTACTTTATAACAGCGGCTTGGCTACGACACGATTAAATAACGGTACGACCTAATAATACGGAGAGATACCCAATGGCAGATTCTGCTACGAGCTTTTTAAAACCAAAATTGGTTGATGTAAATACTGAAGATGGCACACGTTCGCGTGTAACCATCGAACCACTAGAGCGTGGTTTTGGCTATACCCTGGGGCATGCAATGCGTCGCATTTTGTTGTCTTCCATGCCAGGAAGCAAGATTACTGATGTACGCATTGATGGCGTACTTCACGAGTATTCGACTATCGAGGGCGTGCAGGAAGATGTGATCGATATTTTGATGAATCTCAAAGGGGTGTCTTTGTTAAAGCATTCTACAGAAGAAGCTGTTCTGAAATTGTATAAAGAGGGTCCTGGGGTGGTCACCGCAGCTGATATTCAATTAGACCACGAAGTCGAAGTGGTTAATCCGGAGCAGGTTATCTGTAATCTGTCGAAAGATGGCAAAATTAGTGCTGAACTGACTATTCGTAATGGGCGTGGATACGAGACGGTTGAGCAGCGTAAGAAGGACACTGAGGAAGACAAACAGATCGGTTTAATGCAGTTGGACGTATCGTATAGCCCCGTATTACGCGTCTCATATTCAGTAGATAATGCACGTGTTGAGCAGCGTACCGACCTGGATAAGTTAACTTTGAATCTTGAAACTGATGGCTCAATCGAACCAGAAGATGCGGTGCGTCGCGCAGCGACTATTCTGCATCAGCAGATTGCTGTTTTCGTCAACCTTGAAGAAACCGAAGGGGAAGAGGAAGAAGAGCAAGGCCCAGAAATAGATCCAGTTCTTTTGCGTCCGGTAGATGAGCTTGAACTAACGGTACGTTCAGCGAATTGCTTGAAAGCCGAAAGTATCTATTATATTGGTGATTTGGTTCAGCGAAGTGAAGTCGAACTGCTAAAAACGCCCAATTTGGGTAAAAAGTCTTTGACCGAAATTAAAGATGTTCTCGCGCAGCGTGGCTTGTCACTTGGTATGCAACTTGAAAATTGGCCGCCAGCTGCTTTGCGAGTGGACGGTAAACGATAAGACCCAAGTATTGTGAGAAAGTTGTTATAAGACAGGTATTACGAGACAAGTATTATGAGACATCATAAAGCAGGTAAACAGCTCGGTAGAAATTCTAGCCATCGCCAAGCAATGTTTCGCAACATGGCAGTTTCCTTAATTGAGCATGAGCAAATTAAGACTACTTTGCCCAAGGCAAAAGAGCTTCGTCGGGTACTGGAACCTTTGATAACGCTTGCTAAAGAGTCTTCAGTTGCTAACCGCCGTTTGGCGTTCGCGCGCTTGCGCGATAAGGCCGCAGTTGGAAAATTATTTGACGATTTGGGTGAACGTTTTTCCGATCGCCCTGGTGGTTATTTGCGTATTCTAAAGTGTGCTAATCGCTCTGGTGACAATGCACCTATGGCCTACGTTCAACTCGTTGAAATGCGTATTGAAACCGTTCCTGAAGACGAAGATCAGGTCGAAGGAACTGACGGTGAAGTGGCGAAAAAGGAAGCTGCAGCTTAGTGTTTAACGATTCGACGGTTTTTAAAAACCCGCGAGTAAGCGGGTTTTTTATTAGCCCAAAATTAAGCAAAATCAGACAAATGATAACGTTAAATTCCGCTTTCTGTGGGCTAGCTACGTGTATAATACGCCGGATTTTGTGTGGCAGGCACTTTCTGCTTCATGTGCCCGAATATAATATCAACAGATCGCTACTAGGCCACCGTTTACACCCCATTAGGCGCGCAATTCCAAGTTTTCAACACCGGATGCAAACCTGCATTAGGGGCGGGCGCGAGATGAGATTTTTAATATGAGTAAAATCAAAGTTTCTATTATAGGTGTGGGCAATTGTGCCAGCTCCCTTATTCAGGGCATTTATTACTATGACGGTAAATCCGATTCGGATTGTATTGGATTGATGCACTGGAATTTGGGTGGCTACAAGCCCACCGATATAGAAATCGTCAGCGCATTTGATATTGATCGTCGAAAAGTTGATCAGGATGTCACTACAGCCATATTTTCGGAGCCCAATTGCACGACGGTTTTTTGTGGCGATTTGCCAGAGTCTGGTGTCAAAGTTTCTATGGGGCGAGTGCTGGACGGCTGCGCCAGTCATATGGATCAATATGCCGACAATCGTACGTTTTTGTTAAGTGATGCTGAGCAGCCCACCCAGGATGATGTGGTCGCGGAGTTAAAAGAAAGCGGTGCAGAGGTTTTAATGAATTATCTGCCGGTCGGTTCTGAAGATGCGACTCGTTTTTATGCCGAATGTGCGCTGGAAGCTGGCGTAGCGTTCGTCAACAATATTCCTGTTTTTATTGCTAGCGACCCAGCGTGGGCCAAGCGTTTCGAAGAAGCGAATATCCCGATTATTGGTGATGATATTAAGGCTCAGTTGGGTGCCACCATTACACATCGTATCCTTACCGACTTGTTTAAAAAGCGTGGCGTAAAATTAGAGCGTACGTATCAGTTAAACACGGGCGGTAATACTGATTTCCTTAATATGCTAAATCGCACTCGACTGGCGTCCAAGAAGGAATCAAAAACCGAAGCGGTACAGTCTGCAGCTGCAGACCGACTAGATGACGACAATATTCACGTTGGGCCAAGTGATTACGTCGCATGGCAAAATGACAACAAGGTTTGTTTTCTACGTATGGAAGGCAAGTTGTTTGGTGATGTACCCATGAACCTGGAGCTGCGATTGTCGGTCGAAGATTCTCCAAACTCTGCAGGTGTCGCAATTGATTCAATTCGTTGTGCGAAATTGGCTTTGGATCGTGGTCAGGGTGGCGTACTGGATCCACCATCCGCCTATTTCTGCAAGCATCCGCCAGTTCAGTACACGGATGATGAAGCCTATATTGCTTTGCAAGAGTTCGCCAAAGGAAGCTAGTACTCCACCAAAATCACAGCTATTGCGATTAGTGTTTTAGGGCCAAGGGTTTTAGCATGGAGGTTTTAGAATTAGGATGAAGTGCCTGATAATAGCAGCGGGTCTTGGCAGGCGTCTCCGGCCAAAGGCTGAAATTAAGCCACTGGCGCTAGTGGGTGGTATTCCACTAATTGACCGTGTCATTCTCACAGCCCGGGACGCTGGCTGTGACGAGTTCTATATAGTTACCGGATATCGTGGGCGCAGATTGCGAGAGCACCTGACGGCGCTTTCTGGGCACACGGGCATTAAAATTAACACGCTGGTGAACCCCGGATGGGAAAAGCCCAATGGTTGGTCTGTATTGTGCGCTAAAAATATGCTTAAGGAGCCATTTATATTGAGTATGTGTGATCACCTATATCCGGCAAGTCTTATGCGGGATTTGATTAGCGCTGCAAAGGAATTGGAAAGCGGTTTGATGTTGGCAACTGATTCGCAAATCGACAATCCGGATATTGATTTGGATGACGTGACTCGGGTTTATCAGGCCGATGGGCAAATAAAGAAAATTGGCAAGGTGCTAAAGGAATATAATGCCTTTGATACGGGAGTGTTCGCATGTACACCCGATTTATTCGATGCGATCGAAACCAGTATAGAGGAGCATGAGGATGGCACCCTTAGCGGTGGTGTGCGAGTGCTTGCCGAACGAGGGCTTGCACAAGTGCATGAAATCGGAGGGAAATTTTGGTTGGATATCGATGACCCTGATGATCATGAAATAGCTGAAGCGCAGTTGAAACGGTTGGACTAATTCTTTTTCATCGCCTCGTCAAATTGTGGGGTTTTATAAAAATTAGAGATTTCGTATGAACCCAACCATCGAAAAATTCGGTTATCCAAATACTTTGATTAAAGAGTATCAGTATTGGGTGGTCTTGCTACGGCCCTTACAGGTTACTGTCGGTAGCCTTGTTTTGGCCTGCAAAGAAGACGCACAATCGTTCGGCAATATTAGCGTAGCGGCAAGTACAGAGCTTCAATTAGTTGTTGCAGATATCGAAAATGCACTGGCGTCAGCTTTTAATTTCCAGAAAATTAATTATTTGGCACTGATGATGGTCGATAAAGAAGTACATTTTCATGTTTTGCCCAGATACGATCACTCGGTGCAACTAAACGGGCAAGATCTTGAAGACACCTTGTGGCCTGGGGTGCCTGATATCTCCTCCAGTTTGCCCGTGACCGCCGAGAACATGGTTAGCCTTCAAAACATTATTGCGCAGGCATGGCCTATATAGAATACTTTTATAATGGCTTGTAATTGCTTGATTTAATGGGTATTGTTCGAACGCAATTTCTATCCAGATAGATGCTTGAAGAATCCCCAATCTATTCATGAAATCGTATATTACGCTCAAAATGTCCAGCTTTTTCGTTACAACCATGATGCGGATTTTCGCAGTAGCCAGCTAATATGTGTCATCCACTTCGTCCAGAAAAGATCGGAGGTTCGTTAATATGCACGCCATAATATTGGGGGCTGGGCAGGGTAAGCGTTTGTTACCCCTCACATCAGATCGCCCCAAAAATACAATTAAGCTAGGGCATCAAAGTATGTTGGCCTGGCAGGTTGGTGCATTTGTCAAAGCAGGGTTTGACCGGTTTACGATCGTTACAGGGTTTATGGCAAATCATGTTGAGGACGAACTCGACCGATTGCGTTGTGTTTATCCTAAATGCGAATTTGGCACTGTTTTTAATCCCTTCTACAGCGTTGCTGACAACCTGGTGAGCTGTTGGATTGCGCGTGAACAAATGGACAGACGCTTTGTGCTGGTCAATGGCGACACGGTTTTTCACCATAGCGTGTTGGAAAAATTGCTGAGCAGCAAGAATGCTCCGATCACGCTGGCCGTCGATCGTAAAGATGTTTACGACGAAGATGACATGAAAGTGCATTTGGACGGTACTCGCCTGGTAGAAATTGGTAAGGATTTACCAGCCGATCGGGTTAACGCGGAATCTATTGGTATGCTGTACTTTCGTGACGAGGGCCCGGCCATCTTTAAGGGGATGCTGGAGAAAATTCTCGCCGCTGATGGAGGGCTCGGTATATGGTACTTGTCCGCAATCGGTGCCATAGCGCAGCGGTACGAGGTGCAAACTCAGTTGATTCAAAATCTGGAATGGTGTGAAGTGGATTTCCCCAAAGATCGGCTTCAGGGAGAAGATATGGTTGGCCGGTGGTAGTACTCCGTCAAGCTGATATTACCGTCTCGCTGACTACGGTAATATCAGCTTGAAGGAGTACTATGCCTTCGACTTGTGAGATTATTGTCCCCATAGACAAGAGTCAGGCGACGCTTAAAGTAGCTGGGCTTACTGTTCTAATGCGTCTGGTTTTAGGTGCCTGCCAAGCGGGATTTCAGCAAATCACAATCAGCGCTTCTAACGCAGACTCCATTGTGGACGGGCTGCGCAAAGATAAACGTACGCAAGGAGTGACAATCACTTCTGATACGCCTGACATTGGTGTGCCACGGTTGGTGGTGGAGGCCAATGTGGTGATCAGCAACGAAGTGTGGAAAATACTCGCCCAAGCTAAAGAGAACCTTAACGTAAGCAGCGCGCCACTGCTCAGGGTGGAGGGTTATGCGGGCGATACCACTCAGGAATCCCGATTAGTTGCCTCAGCTTATGTAATACCTGTGCGTTCCAGAACTGACGCTGCGGTTGCAAAACAAACCATCTTCGCAAACGTTACCAAGAAAACCTCGGGCCCTGTCTCAAGACATCTCAATTCACTGATTTCGTTGCCACTGAGTAAATTTCTTTGTGAATTTGGAGTTACACCTAACCAGATGACGTTGTTTACGACAATTATCGGACTGTTGAGTGCGTGGTTCGTCTCTCGAGGAACTTTTATTGCACTGGCGTTGGCGGGACTATTGTTTCAGCTATGCGCTGCGCTGGATCGTGTCGACGGTGAATTGGCTCGTAGTACCTTCACAGCATCAGAGTGGGGTGCCTGGATAGATACTGTTGCTGATAATTTTGTTTATTTAGCTTTCATTGTTGGGTTGACCGTTGGGTACCATGAGTATACGAGTTCGCGAGGATTGCTAGTGGCGGACTATGTCTACCCTGTGGGTAGCATTACCTTGATTCTTGCGGTCTTCTTAATAGCAAGCATGGGAATCTACTTAAAACTCAACACAGAAGCTGGAACCATGACTGCCGTGCAGTCAGATATGGCACAGCGGGTCGATCGAGAGCACGCTGGGTTGGTGTACCGCTTTCTTGATGCCATTCAATTGCTTGGCAAGCGAGATGCGTTTTCGCTAATTACCTGTATTATAGCCGTGTTGCCGTGGTTGACGGGCAACCCGTTCGGATTTCATCTATTATTCTGGTTAGCGCTGCTGATTGTGATTCTGGTTATTGCGTATTACGGTTTGGGCCTGCTCAATATTAAGAGACAGTAAAGCAAAGCCTAACCTTTAACCTTTATATAATATTCTATAAATTCTTGTTAGAAATCCATGGAGAAGTTCAAAGAATTTGTCATAGACCAGTGTTTGGAGTGGCTTGAGCAGAAAGAAGATGTTGCTTTGGTGACGCTGGTGCGCGCAGATGGTAGTTCACCCAGACGCCTGGGGAGTCAGGTTGCGGTTGCGGGTTCGGGTGAATCAGTTGGCAGTATTACGGGTGGTTGTGCCGAGTCTGCGATTGCCGAACTCGCGTTGGAAGCGATTGGTAAGGGCGAGAATAAACTTGTTCGATTTGGTGAAGGTTCCCCCTATCTGGATATCAAATTACCGTGTGGATCCAGTATCGACGTATTTATTGAAGTGGGATTAGAACGGCCTGATTTTGCACGGATTACCGACCAGCGGGCACAACGGAAGCCCTGTTATATGGCATTTGATTTGGCGAAAATAAGTTCTCAAGTTACTGAAAATAAAATCGAATCAGATTATCAGCTTTGTTATCAAGCAACTACGCGTATAGTGATTGCCGGAAACGGCCCTATCGTGCCCGCTTTGGTGAGTTTGTGCCAATTATTGGAATATGAAGTGATCATAAGTAGTTCTGACCCCGAGACATTGGACAGAATCGATAATGTTCGCGCCAAGTGGAATTTAATTAAATCGGGCCCCCTGGATCAGGTGGTATACGATGGCTTGACAGCCTTGTGCACGGTATTTCACGATCACGAGTGGGAGCCAGAACTCCTAAAACAGGCGCTGAACAGTGATGCATTTTATGTGGGAGCCTTAGGCAGCCAGCGCACACACGAGCAGCGGAAGCGATTGTTGGCCAGTCTCGACATCGAACCGTCACAAATAGAACGCATTCGGGCACCCATTGGCCTTGATCTGGAGGCTAATGGGCCACACGAGATCGCGGTGGCGATTATTGCCGAGCTAATCGAAAGCCGAAACCAAATGAAGCCCCTAAAACATGGTGACTGAATACGCCGTGCTCGCCGCGGGTTCTGCTGTTCGTATGGTCGGTGAGAATAAGCTGAGCCAATCATTTAATGGGTCGACCGTCATTGGCACCGTCATTAATAATTTACAAGCCGCAGGTGTGGATCAGCTATGGCTCGTTTACGGAGATCGCTGGGGTTTGGACGGTTTTAATTTGCCTTCGTTTGTGCACGCACTCCGAAACCCAAATGCTCGGCAGGGGATGGGCAGTTCTATAGCGCTGGTGGTTAACAATTTGAGTCCGACTACAGACCATTTGTTGCTTGCTTTGGGTGATATGCCTCTAGTAAGAGCCGAGACTACTCAAGCGCTGATTTCGCATAGCGCACAAGGCGATGCCCATGTCTGCGACGCTAATATTTGGGCACCGACTTATGGTGGCAAGCGAGGGCATCCAGTTATCTTTGATAAGTGTTGGTTTAAAGCCCTGGCCAATTTAACAGGTGACCAGGGTGGGGCAATACTGTTCGATGATGAGCGAGCCAAAGTATCTTATCTTGAAGTGGATGATCCGGGAGTATTGCAGGATATTGATACACCTGAGGACCTTGTCAAATTGAGTGCTGGTAGCTAGTTCAGGACACTACAGTAGTGACCTTGCGCTTCGCTGGTTCAGTCAAATTATTAAATATTTGCCTTCCAGTCACCAGACTTACCGCCAGATTTCTGCAGCAAGCGTGTACGATTAATCTCTATTCCTTTGTCTATTCCTTTGCACATATCGTAAATGGTGAGCGCCGCTATTGAGGCAGCAGTTAAGGCCTCCATTTCGACACCGGTCTTGCCGGTGGTTCGGCATTCTGCGCGCACCAGCAACTCGCTTTTTGCGGGGCGCTCGAATTCTATTTTCACCGTGTTAAGCGGCAAGGGGTGGCACAGAGGGATAAGGTCAGCACACTTTTTTGCTGCCTGAATTCCAGCGATTCGCGCAGTCCCGTAAATATCTCCTTTGGGGGTATTGTTATCATCAATTGCGGTTGCAACTGAAGCCGGCAGCACCAGCAGGCTTTCGGCCACGGCTACACGCTGGGTGGCTGTCTTTTCACTAACATCGACCATGTTAGCCTGGCCGAGTTCATCCAGATGACTAAAATCATTCATTATTTATCACTTTCTTCATTGAAGGACACCTTTGCTCCTGAATTCTGGATAGCCATTGTATCAAAGGGATGCTGGCTCGATCAGGATGTAGTACTTGATCTAAAAGCTCTTCATCTTCGCATAGCCATTGGCTATTTCGGCGTGCGTTGTGAGTACCACAAAATAGGTATTGTTGCCCGGTCGATACCTGGTCGGATGGTTCGGGGAGTAAGTGAGTATTACCATCTTCGACGACCAGCAGGGGTATTGCTGATCTGTGCAAACTATTAGCTTGCTTGGTAAGGTCGGCTACCGTGAGTGTTGCGCCTTTGGCTAGTAATCGATTAAAGGCTAGTGTTTGAGGCGAGCCAACAGTGTATCGCCAACTAATGGGTTTATTGTTGCCGGTGGCAGTCTCGATTCTGGCCATTAACTTTTCTACGGTTTCCTTGGATAGTTGGTGGGCAAGACGAAGAAACTGAGTGACCAGGGGGCGGTCGACAATCGCGAGTATGCGGTCTGCTAATACTTCATCCCGACGCATCACCAGATCTAGCTTGGCAGCGCTAAACAACGCTTCGTTATCTGTGGAATTGAGGCGTGCTATGGTAAATAAGCTTGGGCATAATTCCTTGGCGGTCATGATGATAGACAGATTGTCAGCATCATCAGCGGTGGCTGCTACCAACCCGGTGGCAGTAGCCAGATTGGCTTCGATCAGCGTGGTGGCTTCGGTGCCGAGCCCGGTGATACTCGATGCAGGAGCGTGATGATCCTTAGGCGCTGGGTCGATAATGGTGACGTCTATTTTTCGTTTCCCCAATATGATCTCGAGCGACTTACCAAGCTGGCCATAGCCACAAACAACCCACCGACCGGTGGGCGGTGTTTTAACTTTAGTGAGGTTCGTCTCGCCATTATCTGTTAGCCAAAGACCCAGGGTGTGCAGTTGGGGGCTGTGAATGGCAATTCCCAAATGATTAGAGAAGATTTCAAAAGGATTTAATACAACATTAGTACCAAATGACTCCATATTTCGGGCCACTTCCTGATTCTCTGAGCGACAAATTACTTTTAGGTTTGGATTAACACGCAACTGGTTAGCTGTGATCGCGATTTTTAAATTGGCAGTATCGTCACTGGCCAGGGCGATAACCCCTTCGCAATCGGGATGCGCTATACCAGCCGCGACCAGGTTTTCGGGCACCGTCGCGTCGGCCATTAGGGCCGGCACCCAACCTCCATAGTCCGCCAGTTCCAATGTGCTTAGTGAGTATTGATCATAATCGATAACCACCACATTAACGTTATTACGCGCCAGTCGCTCTATTACGGCGTGGCCGATGTTGCCGAGTCCGCAAATGATCCAGAACGGTTCGGTTTGCCGCTTGACGGTATTTCGAAATGTTTGAAAGGTTATCGCGTGTTTAAAAGCGGGGTCTTGAAATAACGTAAGCAAGGAACCAATGGTATATAGCCAAGCGACGACAGATGTGTATATCGATATTAATACCCATACGCGTTGCGCGTCGGTAAATGGGTAGGGAATCTCACCAAAGCCAATGGTTGAACCCATAAAGCTAACAAAGTAAAACGCGTGAAAGAAATTTAGAAAGTGGGGCAGGCCTTGATTGTCTTGCCCCGGCACTATTGTAAGCCCAATGGTTGCTACAGAATAAACCAGAACCAACAGAATCAGCGGCCGACGCATCCGCCGTAAGAATATGAAAATAACGTTGCTCATGAAAAAGGAGTAGATACTTGCAGGTTTACCGTCTAAACATGAGGGTTTCAACAACGAGCAGAACAACCGAGATCATATTTGCCACTAGCGCCCCACCTGATAAAGATACAATGATCGCCATAGAATCAGGGCTTAGCGGGTCCCCGCTTACAGTAGCGGAACTCCAAACGATGACCGCTACAATGAGTTGTAAATCTGCGACCAGGCTGCTGGCAAGTAATATCGCTCCCATCTGAGAGCGATCTCCGAACTTCAGAATAGTGGTGATCAGGCTGATTACCAGCGCTGCGTAAAGTTCATAGCGATGATGATGTGCCGGGTTATCTATATCACCGACAAAAAACCCGAAATTGACAGTCAAGGCGAGCAAAATAAAGAAACCAAATACGACTTTTTCCAGGTTCATACTAGTACTCCAACAAAATTGGTTTGATGGGTTCAGAGCTTATCAGAAGATTCAAGACAAGGCGCAGTCCGAAGAGAATGGCGAGTCAGTTTCACGGACTGCAACGCCGTATTGAATTATCTGGATCGCTCTGATTACGCAAACCTAACTCGAAAGAGTACTAGCATTCGGGGCTGTTTAGAGTGTAACCAAACAATGTTCAGTGGCCGTGTGGAACCCACTTAATGAACCATCCACAGCAACCTTTCTTCTTTTCTTGCCTTGGATAAGCTATAAACAATATAGAGGTGTTGAGGCGCTATATGAGGTGTGGTTAGAGCATTAAAATGAGAATATCATGTCGGATAATTTTAGCGGCTGGCTTCCCTTTGCAAGAGTAATGAATATCAAAATGCGCGTCGGTGTTAAGCAGGCTACATGGATCTTTATTGTGGCTTTCCTGTCCGGAGCGGTTGCTTGTTCGGAGCAGGCGGTCAGTGTTTATTCCGGCGAGACGATGGGAACGTATTATCGGGTTAGCTATTTTGGTGATACGGATCACTCACAAGACATCGAGGCGATCCTGACGAGTGTTAATAACAGCATGTCCACCTGGTTGCCCGATTCCGAATTAAGCCGATTTAACGCGATACCTTACGGCACAGCGGTGTCGTTGTCGCCTGATCTATGTGAGGTCGTTAGCTTTGGTTTAGAACTGTTTGTGTTAAGTGAAGGCGCTTACGATATCAGCATTGGTCAATTGGTCGCTGACAGCGGGTTTGGCCCAACCTCTAAGGTCATCGAATCCGTAGATCAGGATGAAATGCCAGATGCTGCGCCGTTTGAGGCGGCCGTGCCGTTATTAATGCATAACTGTGAGCTGACCCGACTAACCGTGTCAGCGATGCTCGATTTGTCATCGATAGCCAAGGGGTTTGCGGTCGACAAGCTGGCGCGATTTCTCGAATCTCACGGCATTGGTAGTTATTTGGTAGAGATCGGTGGCGAGTTGAGAGCGGGTAATTCAAAACCAGACGGTACGCCGTGGCGTATAGCGATTGAAATACCCGATATCGAAGGCGGTGTACAGCATGTAATTGAGCTGACAAATATTGCGATTGCGACTTCGGGAGATTACCGTAATTTCCTCGAAGTAGATGGACGGGTCGAATCTCATTTAATGGATCCCATCAGCGGCCGTTCGGTACGTTCTGAGATTACCTCCCTGAGTGTGCTGAATATCAGTGCAATGCAGGCCGATGCGTGGGCTACTGCATTGTTCGTAATGGGCCCAGCGCACGCAATGAGTGCCGCGCATACGGCTAAAATGCCTGTTTACATGCTACTTAGATCGGAGCAGAATGACGACCCCGAAACTGCGGATTCGCCTGGGGAATTAGCGGCAATTGAGGTCATAGCTAATTCGTTTTGGCGGGATCATTTTGACTGACCGTTGGCCTAATGCTGGCCCAGATCGTGCGTGTGATTTTTACAAAACCCATTCTCAATGCACACGTAATGTGCAAGCCGCATAATCTGCTTCTCGGTTATTCGCGAAGGTTTGTAGGGCTTTTAGGTGTTTCAATTTTCGACCAAACATGAGATTGCGTAGATGAGTGATCCAGCGAATGCCACCACCAGAGAGGTCGACGGCAAACAAGAAGTCTATTACGACGGTTACTGGATTCGCTGGTATGAGCCGCCACATGACAATTTGCAAGAAAAGAAGGCGCTAATTGATTCACTTACACGGCGCGCTTTTCATCATACAGAATCGGGTATTAACACACCCGGCGATAAGCTTGACGTTGCTCGGACTTGTTATGAACAGGCGAAAAATCCGGACTGCAAACGCGTCAATGGCGCTATGTTGGCAGGCGCGTTGTTTAATCGTGCAACCGATATATTTACCACTGTGGTCGATCTCGAAGAGAAGGGTGTGCATATTAGTCAGCAGAATGAGCTGATGCGTAAATGTGAAGACTGTCTACGCGAAGCCTTGGAACTTGGTTGTTTGGTTAGACATTATAGTGGTGAAGAGGGAATTGACGAATTGTGGGGTGAGCCATTCAAAGCATTCACCTTATCGATACCCGCCTTTTTCGAAAGCCGTTATATCAAGGTTGCGCAAGCGTTTCGCGATATCGACCGGATTGTGGGTAAACTAAAAGATATTTACCTCGAGTCTGGTGATCTGAGTGAATTGGCTTCTTTGTTTAGTAACTTGGCTGTCACCGGCAAGTTGGAAGCAGAAACTATGCGTTCGGATCCGGTTATCTTTCATGTATGGCCGCAGTATGTCGCGGCCAAGCAAGCCATTGAAAACTATCGGCCCGACGCAATGGCGGACGCTGAAGGCGAAAAGTTGCGCTACTTGGAAGACGGCCTGCGCTTGGCGCACATGGGTAAAGAAGTAATCGATTATATTGTTGGGGTTCGTGTGCCCATGCCCACTACAACCAAGGACTTTCTGCTCAAAGCAGAGACTTATCAACAGACCGGTTCACTGGATAGTGAGTTTTCTTCAACCGAAAAGCGTGTATGAAATTAAGACAGCTAGAATACGTTGTTGAGGTTATTAAGCAGGGTCTGAATATTACTAATGCGGCAGGAAGTTTGCATACCTCCCAGCCGGGGATTAGCAACCAAATAAAAGCTCTGGAAGAGGAGCTCGGTGTGTCTATATTTGAGCGCAACGGCAAGCACATTACGCGTTTGACACGGGCCGGCAAAGATCTCGTTGGGCACTTTGTCCGGGTATTGGAAGAAGTTGAGGTCATCGAGAAAACGGCAGCGGATTATGCTGACCCCAATAGGGGGAGCCTAACGATTGCCACCACACACACTCAGGCTCGCTACGTACTGCCAAGTATTATCACTCAGTTTGTCGAGAAATACCCGGATGTGTCTTTGCATATTCACCAGGGTACGCCAACGCAGATTGCCGAAATGACCGCTACCGGAATGGCTGACCTTGCTATTGCAACCGAAGCGCTGGAGCTATTTGAGGGACTCTGTTTGTTGCCATGCTACCGTTGGAATCGTTGTGTTATGGTACCTAAAGGCCACCCGTTGGTTAAGGAGCACCTGTTAACGCTGGAGGCAGTGTCTCAATACCCGATAATTACTTACGTGTTCGGTGTGGCGGATCGATCTGTTATTAATAAGGCATTTCTAGAGAGAGGGCTTGATTTTAATGTCGTGCTCACAGCGGCCGATGCCGAAGTTATTAAAACCTATGTGCGTAACGGATTGGGCGTAGGATTAGTTGCTCGCATGGCCTACGACCGAAAACAGGATCAGGATCTGCAGGTATTAGATGCCGGGCATTTGTTTGAAGCCAGTGTCACCAGTCTCGCGATCCGCAGGAATGTGCGTTTAAGGGATTATATCTATGATTTTATAGAGATGTTTTCACCGCATATTAAAAGAGCAACGGTAGAAGAAGCGATGGCGGTTAATGACACCAAACTACAGCAGGCCTTGTTCGAAGAGCACGTGGCTAAAGCTAAAACACGTTGAATTTATGGAGGGTTTTCCTGGCACGTAAGCCATTGAAAACTATCAAATCAGCAATTAATAATCCTTAACGCGATGGAAAGCCAGTGGTAACGGAAGCGCCCATACTATTATCTTGCGACAGATGTTGTTTTAAGTGTTGTGTTTAAGCGCAGCAAAAAATTTTCTAGTTTTACGGAGTTCACTATGCAGTTTTCAAAATCATCCGTCTTCGGCTTGTTGGGTATTCTGATCTTGTTTTCGTTTAGTCCGACATTCATTCCATTCGCGTATTCACAAACGTCATCCTCAAGCGCATCGAATAATAATTCACTGGCACCGGCCGCGGGCTTTGCCGATTTGATAGAACAGGTCAGCCCCGCAGTGGTGCATGTGGCCGTAAGCGGTAAGGTGAGCTCGTCACGGCAGAATACGCCAGAATTTAATTTTCCTCCGGGCTCTCCCTTTGAAGATTTCTTTGAGCAGTTTAGAAATCAACGACCTCAACAAGATGAGGAAGATGAAACCTTGAGACCGCTAGGTATTGGTTCTGGATTTATTATCAGTGCAGACGGTTATATCGTCACTAATAATCATGTGGTTGAGAATGCGGATGAAATCACTGTCACCATGACCGATGGCGAGGAATATGGGGCTGAGCTACAGGGCACTGATAGTAAAACGGACCTGGCTTTGCTCAAGATAAACGCGAGAAAATCACTTCCCTTTGTAAGCTGGGGTGATGTTGATCGCTCCCGGGTAGGGGATTGGGTTATTGCGATTGGTAACCCCTTTGGTTTAGGTGGCAGTGCCACAACCGGAATTATTTCAGCGATTGGCCGGGATATTCGTTCGGGGCCTTATGATGACTATCTACAGGTTGACGCGGCGATTAATCGGGGTAATTCTGGCGGCCCATTGTTCAATCTCGATGGCGATGTGATCGGTATTAATAGCGCGATTTATTCACCCACCGGCGGCAGCGTCGGTATCGGTTTTTCAATTCCCTCGAATATGGCCCGCAATGTGATCGAGCAGCTACAAGAATCTGGTACGGTTCAGCGTGGTTGGTTGGGTGTACAAATACAGCCACTGGATAAAGATTTGGCAGAAGGATTTGGCCGCGCGGACAACAGTGGGGCGTTGGTCAATTCGATTGTTGATGGTAGTCCAGCCGAGAAAGCGAAATTTCGACCGGGTGATATTATCCTGGAATTTGATGGCAAGGCCATCGAAGAGATGCGTGATTTGCCGCGTATCGTTGCCGAAACCCATGCGGGAGATAAAGTCAGCGTGCTGATTATCCGTGATGGTGAGGAGAGAGCTTTATCGGTAGTCATTGATCCGTATCCAGAAGATGATGTGCAGTTGTCGATAGCCGAGCCGGATACCCAGAGTGATAATCCTTTGGGTGCCGAGTTGGTAGCCTTAACCCGACAAAGCCGGACTCAATACCGAATACCTACTGGCGCGCAGGGAGTGCTGGTCGTCTCTGTGAATAGTGATTCCCTGGCGCAAGAGAATGGAATTCGGGCTGGTGATTTAATTCAACGAGTGGGTCGCAGTTCAGTTTCCAGACCCGCAGATGTAATTGCCGCGGTTAATCAGGCAATTAAAAGCGATCAGGACGCTGTGGTGTTTTTATATAGCCGCGGCGGTACAAGCAGCTTCATGCCATTTAGACTTAAATAGGATGCATACAGTTTAGGACACCACACTAGTAGTTCTCAGTCGAATAAACACTTACACTCTAAACACTGGAAGCGGATATGAAACCACAGTCAATGATAAAAGTATTGGTTATTGAGGATGATCGCGAAACTGCGGACTATATTCAAAAAGGTCTGGCCGAATGCGGGCATGTAGTTGACCAGGCTGGAGACGGTAAGGATGGATTATTGCTGGCCGATTCCAATTCTTATCAAGTCATTGTTGTGGATCGTATGTTGCCCAAGGTCGATGGCGTGACTTTGACCAAAACTTTACGCGGCAATGGGAATCGTACGCCTATTTTAATGCTCAGTGCTCTGGGCGAGGTGGAAGATCGGGTCAAAGGCTTGAAAGCAGGTGCCGATGATTATCTAGTCAAGCCGTTTGCATTCTCTGAGCTGCAAGCACGCATAGAGGCTCTAGTTCGGCGTGCCGAGCCCGAGTCGCCAGATACTGTATTGAATGTCGGTGATCTTTCTATGGATTTGCTGAAGCGTGAAGTGCGTAGGGGCGAAGTAAAAATAGACCTTCAGCCGCGTGAATTTCGCCTGCTCGAATACTTAATGCGTCACAGTGGCCAGGTAGTTACTCGAACAATGCTGCTCGAGAAAGTGTGGGATTATCATTTTGACCCCCAGACGAATGTGATTGACGTTCACGTCAGCCGATTGCGTGGCAAGATCGACAAAGAATTTGATCAGCCGTTACTGCACACGGTTCGCGGCGCAGGATATATGTTGAGTGAGCCGGATTAGTCCAGGTATAAGTCTGGATACAGTGAGTTTGTCAGTGTCCAAGGACTGTGTTGTGCCTCTTGGAAAGGGAACAAACCATTCCCTGCGAGGCATGCCTTTTCATGAACACTGAGAATCTCACTGCATCCAAACAGAAACCTTGGCAGAGCACTAAGCTGTATAACAGTTCAGTATTTCGGCTTACATTACTCTATGTGCTTCTGTTCGCTGGTTCTGTATTGGCGATACTGAGTTTCTTCTATTGGACCTCGGTTGGTTACTTAACCACTCAAACGGACGAGACCATCAATGCTGAAATACAGGGATTAGCCGAGCGTTACCGCACCGATGGATTCACCGGCTTGCGGGTGCAGATCGCCGAGCGATTATCTCGTCAACAACCGGGCGAGAGCACTCTTTATTTATTGACGGACGAACGCTATCGCCTGATGCTAGGCAATATCAATCAATGGCCGGATGCGCAGGCCGACCCGGAAGGTTGGTTGGACTTTGAGCTTAATACGCCGGTGCGCGGCGCTTCCGCTAATCGTGTGGGCACTCATATGGCGCGCGGCCGTAATTTTTTAATTGGTAATCGCTACCATTTATTGGTGGGTCGCGGCATGAGTGAGCTGCAAGAAGTGCGGCAG
Source organism: Pseudomonadota bacterium (assembly GCA_018660405.1). Classification (GTDB taxonomy): domain Bacteria; phylum Pseudomonadota; class Gammaproteobacteria; order Arenicellales; family Arenicellaceae; genus UBA10349. Next base: position 17,703 of record JABJKL010000243.1, read on the forward strand.
CAAATTGTGCGGGCAATGATTTTTGGAGTCATCGCTACGGTCGTGTTGGCGCTTGCGGGTGGTGGTGTGCTTCGGCGATCCCTCACCCGACGACTTGAGGCGATTATTCGTACCAGCCGCCAAGTGATTCGAGGTGACCTGAGTGAACGTGTGCCCACACGCCATAGTGGCGATGAGTTTGACGAACTCTCTGATAATTTAAATCAAATGCTGTCGCAAATTCAGCAAGGTATGGATGGCGTGCGGCGGGTGAGCGACAACATCGCACACGATTTGAAAACCCCCTTGGCCAGATTGCGCAATCGTCTGGAAGAATTGCGTATGGTTGGCTCAGATACCGAGCTACGTGAACAGATGATCGATCAGGTGGTCGCTGAAGCCGATGGTTTACTCGCAACATTTAATGCTTTGTTACGCATTGCGCGCATCGAGAGCAGAGGTAAACGCGAGGCGTTTACCGAGGTAGATTTGAGTTCGATTTTGCGTGATTTGCAAGAATTGTATGAAGCCCTCGCAGAAGAAAAGCAACAAGCGTTTGATTTTGATGCAGGCCAGAAAATTGTCATAGAAGGTGATCGAGATATGCTGTTTCAGGCCCTCGCAAATTTGCTGGACAATGCGATTAAGTATACTCCCCGAGGGGGTGTTGTGGGACTGCGTATGCTTGAGTCGGATGGTGAAACGCTGATTCAAGTATGTGATAGTGGGCCCGGTATTCCAGAGTCGGAACACGATAACGTGATCCAACGATTTTATCGTATGGATGAAAGTCGCACGACTCCCGGCAGTGGCTTGGGTTTGGCACTGGCAGACGCGGTTTTTCGTTTACACGATATGGAATTACGATTCTCTAACAACCATCCAGGTTTGTGCGTCACTGTTGTTGTTTAGTTTCTTGTCGGCTGGGAACGATACAGATATAATGGCATTTGACGATTTTTTCGGAGCGTGGGGCGACGGTTATGAGAGGGCGTGTACGTAAGGTTCGGGGGCGCGAATAAACGAAATTAATCAGCTTCTGATCGTAAAAGGCCTAGTTCACTAAACTGCTTGATGGCATTCATCACATCAATAGTTAATGTATCTTCATCCATAATACCTTCGCCGAGCAGGGTATCGATGATTCCTCCTACACTGAAGCCTTTAGCACAATTTGAATAAATCAATGCCGCAGATGTGTTTAACTCAAGTGCTTTAGTATCCAAATATACACTATAGCCTTGCTCATTTTTTTGAAGGGAGGATGGGGTTTTCAAGCAGGGCTTGAAGTGCCGTGGGATGCGAGGAAAATCTGCCGACGAGGACTTGATAACACCCCACTTGGAGCCGCTGTTTGTGGGCAATGACCGGTCATTTCGTTTTCTTTGGAGGTGGTCACGATTTTCGTCGCGATAAAGGTTTTCCTTATCTTCCCGACTATCATGTGCCAAGTGCTGGAACTGCATGGTTCGATCAATAATCATCGATGCACTTGATCTTACCCGATCATAAAAGTCGTCGTCCTCGCCCCCCCACCCCTCGAAGGCTTCATCATAGCCACGTAGTTTTTCGAAAAGAGTTCTGGAATACAGGATACAGCCACCGTGATAATGGTGACTAAACAAATTCCTATTCAGAGATGGATCGATATATTGGGTGATTCTCTCAGAAGCTTCCATCGTAAAATAATGAATCGGGGCGGTCATACAGAATTCTATTTTGGAGGCGATGTAGCGCCGAGATACCGCCTCGATAAAGTCTGGTGGAAGAACCACATCAATGTCTGAGCTCAGAAAATAGTCATCCTCCTCGGTGATAAAGCGTTTATAAGCATGATTTATACATAAGGCTCTGTTGAACACGCCGGTCAGCGGTTGGTGAAAATACTGATTTTCTCCACCAAAATTGGGGTTTGAATCCAAAATACTTTTACTTGAGTAATCCGCTATACATATTTCAACTCGCCGACGTCCTTCTTGCACGCGCAAACTTTTAATACTCTTATCCAACCTTACTTGCCATTTTGGGTCTATATTGTCTGTCTGGATTACATATATCAATTTGAGTGCAGATAGAGGCTTTTCGCTGATGGTGGTTTTGTTAGATATCCAGGTGCCAGGAAAAGGCAGATTCTCGATCCAGGTGTGATTTTTCCTGGTTATCGGTATGGCCCAGAACGGAGTTGTATTCGCCATCGCTGAAAGCGGATGTGTTCCATCGACGGGGTAGCGACCCATAGCAGCGGCCCGCACCGCTCCACCGGCAATATCGCTATCGTCACAGCCATACTCCAATATAAATACATCACGGATCGCAGCGCTATTAAACCGGTTTGCGCTGTGCAAGCCATTAGAGTCGAATAAAAACATATCGCCTGCGATACCAGTGGCTAAAAATCGGTTTGTCGGGGTGGTCGAATCTTCAGGTTTTAATTTATTATGAGAATAATTTTCGAACGGGCGGTAAGGTATGTGGGAGCGTTCGATATACGACATGTATTGGTCAGAGTCGCTAACATCGGTGAGTAAGATCATCACCTTCATCTGCTTATCTTCGACATCGTGGTGCCACGTGAACATATCGTTACCCATTACAGATGATGGTAAATAGCGCATCGCAATTGCACGTTTGACCAGTACCGGTTTTGCGAAGTAATTCTGGGCGATCGTTACAAGCGGCTGCCTGCATGCCACTTCAATCAGGCTTTCAGAATAGCGAAAGGCGTTATTGCTTACATATGCTTTATTTTCGGACCAGTAATGTTCCTCTTCATCGTAGTGAGTTTTATTTCCCTCTCCCTTCGCTATTTTGTTATCCAGCTTTCGTGGAAATTCTCCGAACTGTTGTTTTAGTGCGTGTAATAGCTCGGTTGTAATACAGCCAGATAATTTAGCAATTCCCTTTTCTGCCAAGTCGCTAAACGCAGTTTGAAACTTTATATCCAGCAGCGGAGAAGGGTGATAGTTTTGTGCTG
>JABJKL010000244.1 GCA_018660405.1 Pseudomonadota bacterium
GGCTGCTTTTTCTCGATCTATATCAAAATCCAGATAATAGCCACCAACGGCCCTATCCCCAAAGGCCGAAACAGTTTCAGGCAATTGCTTCATGGTTTGCTCAATATTCTGCGATATTTGTTGAAGGACATTTAAGTCTGGCCCCGACACCTTGATACCAACCGGTGTTTTAATGCCGGTCGACAGCATGTCAATTCGTGTTTTAATCGGCATCGTCCAGGTATTAGCCACGCCAGGAAACTTGATTACCTCATCCATTTCCTGCATAAGCTCTCGAGTCGATTTGTCTGGATTTGGCCAGTCCTCTTTTGGCTTCAGTCGAACCGTCGTTTCTATCATGGACAGCGGAGCCGAATCGGTCGCTGATTCTGCCCGGCCTACCTTACCGAACACACTGCGCACTTCTGGAAACGTGTACAATATTTTATCGGTTTGCTGTAGCAGTTCCTTTGCTTTGGTAATCGAAATGCCAGGAAAGGTAGTCGGCATGTACAGAATGTCGCCCTCATCAAGCGGCGGCATGAATTCACTGCCCAATTTGGAGTATGGGTAGTAAGTAATTGCCAGTATTATCGCTGCGGCAATCAAGGTAATACCACGCCACTCGATGGCCGCTTTTAGCGCCGGTTTATGTACGGCATGCAAAACACGATTAAGCGGGTTTTTATGTTCAGCGACGATTTTACCGCGTAGAAAATAACCCATCATTACAGGCACCAGGGTGATTGCCAGAACTGCGGCAGCTGCCATCGCGTAGGTGGCGGTAAATGCCAGCGGGCTGAACAAACGACCTTCTTGCGCTTGCATGGTAAATATGGGAAGAAACGAAACCGTAATAACCAGCAGCGAGAAAAACAACGCAGGCCCGACTTCCTGACAGGATTCACCAATGGTTTTCCACCGCTCATCATTGCTTAATTCACGCCCTTTTTCGCTCACCCTGGCAGCTAACCTGGTGTGCGCATTTTCTACCATCACGATCGCCCCATCGACCATCGTACCGATAGTAATAGCGATCCCTCCAAGCGACATAATGTTGGCGTTCAAGCCCTGAATTCTCATGACAATGAATGCCATCAATATGCCAATCGGTAATGTAATGATCACCACAAACGCAGAGCGTGCGTGCAGCAGGAACAAAATGATGACCAGACTCACGATCACCAGCTCTTGTAAAAGCGAAGTGTTGAGGCTATCGACAGCACGTTCAATCAGATCTCCGCGGTCATAAACGGGAACAATTTCAACACCTTCAGGCAAACCTGTTTTTAACTCCTCAAGCTTTGCCCTGACCGCTTCAATGGTCGCCAACGCGTTTTCGCCATAGCGCATAATGACGACACCACCCGCCACTTCGCCCTCGCCATTCAGATCAGTTACTCCGCGACGTAATTCGGGGCCAATATGAACGCGTGCAACATCTTGTAGCCGCACTGGAGTCCCATCCGTGTCGAACGCAACCGGGATACTGTTTAAGTCATCGATAGACTGTATATATCCTTGCGCGCGAACCATGTATTCAGTTTCAGAAAACTCCACCAGACGACCGCCCACATCCATATTGGATGTTTTAATGGCCCCCCTGATCTTGCCAAGGGGTATGTTGTAGCGCAGCAGAGCGTTGGGGTCGACCTCTACCTGGTACTGCTTAACGAAACCACCAACAGAGGCCACCTCAGAAACGCCCTCTACGGTTTGCAAGGGGTAACGTAAATACCAGTCTTGAAGAGAACGCAGTTGCGCAAGGTCATGTGTGCCGGTCCTATCCACCAACGCGTATTCGTAGATCCAGCCAACACCTGTGGCATCTGGGCCCAATGTAGGGGTGACCCCTTCCGGTAAGCGACCACTCACGTAGTTAATCGCTTCAAGCACCCGGGATCGTGCCCAGTACATGTCCGTTCCGTCTTCAAAGATAATGTACACAAATGAGAACCCGAAAAAGGAATAGCCCCTCACGACGCTCGTGCCTGGAACTGCCAACATGGATGTGGTTAGTGGATAACTCACCTGGTCTTCCACTACTTGAGGCGATTGCCCGGGATACTCCGTAAAAATAATGACCTGCACATCTGACAGATCGGGAATCGCATCCAGAGGCGCATTTTTATAAGCATATATCCCAATAATCGCGATGATGGTAGTCGCGATTAGAATCATGAAACGATCACGCAATGACGCGTTAATTATTGATTTAATCATGGTGATTCTCTCAAGCTCCGGACTTACTCATTGGAAGCGTTCTTTTCCGCTTCCAATATATCCATCATTTTCGCCGTTGCCTCGCGTAGTTTGGACTCCGAATCCACCAGAAATTGTGAGGACGTAACAAC
>JABJKL010000020.1 GCA_018660405.1 Pseudomonadota bacterium
AACACATCTTTTTCATTTTGCAAACGTAATTGCTCAGCCCATGTTTGAATCGCCACACACTCATGCGCACTGGCTTGCTCATCAACATTGTTGCCGAATAAGTCGGCCTGTTTATTTGCTTGATTACGTTTTGTTTGTTCGGCAAAACTCAGCGCATTATTGACCGATGCTTGCAAGCTAGCTCTATGCACACCAAAACCATCCATCGCCCCGGCTCTTATCAAGCCTTCAATAGCACGACGGTTCACGCGTTTAATGTCAATACGTTCACAAAAATCGAATAAGTCTGTAAAAGGTCCGTGTTGTTCCCGACACTCGACAATATTCTCTATAACCGCACTACCAATACCTTTAATTGCCCCAAGACCGTAGAGAGTGCGGCTGTCATCCACGGCTATAAAGTTCCAATTGCATTCGTTGACCAAAGGAGCCGATACTTCCAACCCAATGCTGCGACTATCGCTAATCAAGGTAACCACACGCTCGGTGTTATTCATTTCTGCCGACAACGTCGCCGCCATAAAGTGGGCAGGATAATGCGCTTTAAGCCAGGCCGTCTGGTAAGCAATCAGGGCATACGCTGCCGAGTGCGACTTGTTAAACCCATAACCGGCGAATTTTTCGAGCAAATCAAACACGCCGCCAGCGATTTTTGGATCGATCTGGTTCTTCTCTGCCCCCTCACAAAAGATGGCTCGTTGCTGCTCCATTTCCTTGACCTTTTTCTTGCCCATCGCGCGTCGAAGAATGTCGGCGCCGCCAAGCGAGAAGCCTCCCATCACACGAGCGATTTCCATAACTTGCTCTTGATATAGAACTACCCCATAGGTAGGTTCCAGAGTTTCGCCAAGCGATGGATGCGGATATTGAAGACGTTTACGGCCGTGCTTCCGATCAATAAAATCGTCTACCATGCCAGAACCCAGAGGGCCGGGACGAAACAGGGCGACCAGTGCTACCAGGTCATCAAAATGCTCCGGTTGCATGCGTTTGACTAAATCTTTCATACCGCGAGATTCGAGCTGGAAAACAGCCGTGGTTTTACAGGCCTTGAGCAAGGCAAATACCTGTTCATCGTCCATGTCGATTTCGGTAATGTTAATCGGCTCGGAACCGTTAAGCTCAGCTTCGGCATTGATTGCCTTTATGGCCCAATCAATAATCGTTAAGTTACGTAAACCGAGAAAATCGAACTTAACCAAACCCACGGTCTCCAGATCGTCTTTATCGAACTGGGTAAGCATGTGATCGCTTCCCTGCTCGCAATACAGTGGACAAAAATCAGTCAAGGCGCTCGGCGCAATTACCACACCACCAGCGTGCTTACCAACGTTTCGTGCAAGACCCTCAAGCGAAAGCGCCATATCAATCAATTCGGTGACATCTTCTTCGTTGGCGTAACGCTCGGCGAGTCGCTCCTCTTGCTCCATTGCCTTGGTTAAGGTCATGCCGATTTCAAATGGGACCAGCTTGGCCAGCGTATCTGTATAACCGTAAGACATTCCCATCACCCGTCCCACATCCCTCACCACCGCCTTGGCCGCCATCGTACCGAAGGTGATAATTTGCGAAACCTTCTCTTTGCCATAGTGCTGGGTAACATATTCAATGACCCGATCTCGCCCTTCACCGCAAAAGTCGATGTCAAAATCGGGCATGGATACGCGCTCTGGATTAAGAAATCGCTCGAACAGCAATCCATGTTCAATGGGATCCAGATCGGTAATGCGCAGGGCATACGCCACAATTGATCCTGCACCCGAGCCACGACCTGGGCCAACGGGCACATCATTCTCACGCGCCCAGTGAATAAAATCAGCAACAATCAAAAAGTAACCCGGGAAATCCATTTGAATAATAACTTCGAGCTCCATATCCACCCGATCATAGTATTGCTGCTTATCTTGTATCGCGCTGTGCGCTTCCGCACTCTGTTTAAACCGGGCTTCAAGACCACGGAGTGTTTCTTCACGAAGCCAATCACCGATGCTCACACCCTCAGGTACCGGAAATTCTGGCAGGAAATTCTCGCCGGTGTGCAGCACGAAATTGCAACGACGCGCTATTTCAACCGTATTCTCAAGGGCTTCCGGAATATCCTCAAATAGAGAAAACATTTCCTCGGTACTGCGCAAATACTGTTGAGGTGAAAAATTCTTTGACCGTCGGGGATCATTGAGCGTACGCCCTTCCTGAATACAAACGCGTACTTCATGGGCATCAAATCCTTCAGGCTCGTAAAAATGCACGGCGTTTGTCGCAACGACTGGAATCTGGTGTTTGATCGCGAGCGTCAAAGCCATAGCAATGTATTCTTCCTCATATGGCGCGCCAATACGCTGCAGTTCGAGATAAAAACGGTCTCCAAACCAGCTCTTGTATTTGGCGAGCACCGCCTCAGAGGCTTCAGGGCCTGCCCCCATTAACGCATGGCCAATTTCCCCTTTAAGCGCTCCCGAAATAGCAATAAGTCCGGCATTGCGATCAGCTAGCCATTCAGCCAATAAACACGGCTTGCCAGCATGCCAGGACTGCTGATGTGCCATACTAATTAACTCACACAGGTTACGATAACCGTCTTTATCTTTTACCAGTAATATCAGTTTATAAGGCGTATTCGGCTGATCTGGATTGTGAATCCAAACGTCTGCACCGATGATCGGTTTAACAGCGTTTGCCTGCGCTTTATGGAAGAATTTAACCACACTGTACAGATTGCAAACATCGGTAACCGCGACAGCAGGCATGGCATCTGCACTGACGCCATCGATCAGTTCAGAAATTCGTAATGTGCTATTGGCTATTGAATGCTCGGTATGAACATAGAGGTGAACAAAGGCCTTTTGCCTGGTATTTTCCTTGATGTTTTCCGATGCGTTCACCATTACTCGATTATGAACTATGCAAGCTCACTGGTGGAGAAAACTCATAAAAAAGAGTGCTTTTCGAATCAGGGAATCAGGAAACGAATGTTTGGCTAATCAAGCAAGCGACGCACCGGCCCAAAAGTTCGTCGATGAATCGCTGTAACGCCCTTACTCGTTAGCGCCTCCAGGTGCTGCTGGGTCGGGTACCCCATATGTTTTTCAAGCCCATAGCCTGGATACTGAACGGCGTAGTCACCCATCATGCGATCTCGATGTACTTTCGCCAGAATCGATGCGGCCGAAATACTGGGTTCGGTTAAATCTCCACCGACTACTGCAGTCGCAGAGCACGGAAGAACAGGTAGCTTGTTACCGTCCACCAGAGCATGCGCTGGCAGTTCATTTAAACCCTCTACCGCGCGACGCATAGCCAATAAACTAGCCTGTAAAATATTGATCTGGTCGATTTCCTCGACGCTTGCCTGGGCAATACAACAATCAACCGCGATGGCGCGAATTTCATCATAGAGACGTTCACGATTTTTTGGACTCACTTTCTTCGAATCGGTCAAGCCCGGCAAGGTGTATACCTCTGGCAATATAACGGCCGCTGCAACGACCGGTCCTGCGAGTGGCCCCCGCCCAAC
>JABJKL010000228.1 GCA_018660405.1 Pseudomonadota bacterium
CCAAAAGGCGGGTTTTCGCCAGCTCCAGTTTACGGGACTCCAGGTTTGCCGACGCGCTATCGACGCTCGCCTTGGCTCTGGCCACTTGAATTTCGCTCATCAACTCTTTTTCGAATAGTTTAAAGGCGCCCTGATAATCCAGTGTCGCTTGCTTCAAAGAAGCTTCTGCTTCTTGCACACGAAATTGTCTATCATCAACTCGCAAGCGAGCCAACTCATCACCGGCCTTAACATAGCTACCTTCTGCTATGGGTGTCGCTTCCAACTGCCCGCTGGTCTCGGCTCGCAATTCCACCATCCGATAAGCCTCTGTACGAGCGCTCACCGTTAGACTCGGTACGAATCGTTGCTGTTTTATATTCTTGACCTGAACCCTGAAAATCTTGTTTTGCTGACGGGTGGCATCAACGATATTTTCAGATGCGTTATCGGTGTTGAAGATAAAACCCGAAAATAACCACGCCAGCACAAACCCTAAAATGGTCAAGGCATATCGTATATTTTTCGACATTGGAACTTTCCTGGAACACACAAAGGGTTAGGATCTGGATTCTAGCTTTTATTCAACCCTCTGTGATGTGAACTTCGTGTCACAAAAAGGAACAAAGAGGGGCTTGGACAGTTAGATTAGCCTTCTCGGAATAAAAATAGTATATTCCGCAGCCGAAGCATTTAAATCGAATAAAAACAACTCGAAGCAAGCGACCCTTTCTCAAGGAGTGACTAGTGGAATATATTTTTAGTAACGTACCTCATTGGCACATGTTATTGAATCACGTCCCATCTATCGGATTAGTGATTGTACTCGGGTTGTATCTAACGTCATTCTACTTGAAGAGCGAAGACCTGAACCGAACAAGCCTGGTATTATTCATGGTACTAGGGTTGCTGGCGATTCCGACCTACCTCAGCGGTGTTGCAACAAAATGGGCGATCGTAAACAACACTGATATTTCCCTGGATCTAATTACCGCGCATCAGGATGCTGCGTTGTCTACGTTTATCACCCTTAGTGCGACAAGTTTCCTTGCGTGGCTGGCATTATGGCAGCGCAGACGTTTCTCAGAACCTGCAAAGTGGTGCCAGGGGGCTGTGCTAATCGTGGCCTTTATATCAGTACTCACCATGATCGAAACTGGAAGCCGCGGCGGTGAAATTAATCACCCAGAAATTCGGATTGCAGAGGCTGCAGCCGCTGAAACGAGTTCATCAGAGGCGATCACAACTTATGTCTTCGATACACCTTGGCTATGGCCAACGATGGAGGCTCTACATTTCATCGGCATGGCACTGTTATTCGGCGTGGTGCTGGTCGTTTCATTACGCGTTCTGGGGATAGCCAAAAGTATACCATTTGCAGCGCTGCATCGATTATTGCCCCTTGGGGTTTTTGGATTAGTCATAAACATTGCGACCGGCATGGGCTTTCTAATTGTAGATTCCCAGCGCTACACAGCTATCCCGGCGTTTTATTGGAAGTTGGCGTTAATCACCATTGGCGGCGTAGTGGCTCTGTATTTCACTTATTTCAATCACCCGTGGTCATTGAAAGCCAAAGACGACGCAACGCCAACAGCCAAAGTCGTAGCTGCAGCATCAATACTTATATGGGCCGGGGTTCTGTTATTAGGCCGAATGCTCCCATACCTCGAGGGGTAAATACCGATGATGATTTTAATTTCCGCTGCCACTATATTTACCACGCTTGCTGTGGTTTTAGCTGTCTGTTACTGGATTGACAAAAACGCGGAATAGCGTGAGCTTACGAGCAACAACTTACAAACTATAACTTACAAACTATAATCAAGGGTTATTCTCACATGATAAAGGTGCAATTATGGGATTTCTAAGTTGGCTGGAGGCATCAAGTTACGCAAACTGGATTGCGGGCTCCGCTTACGGTTGGGTAATCATGTTGTCCTTACACGCAGTCGGAATAGCGACCATTGTCGGCATTATGTTTGTGGTCAATTTACGTCTGCTTGGGCTATATCAAACGATTCCTTGCGCATCGTTTGATAAATATCTGAAAATTGTCTGGTATGGTATTGGTCTAAACCTGTTCACCGGGCTCTCTATTTTCACTTCTCAAGCAACCTTCTACATCACGAGCCTGCCGTTTCTGTTAAAAATAACCTTTGTTATCGTTGGCTCTGTGAATCTACATTACACACAAAAAGCTCTAAGGAGTGACGCGGAAAACTGGGATGCTACAGGTACAGTACCGACGTCTGGTTTAGTGCTCGCGGCTAGTTCGCTCGTGTTTTGGACAATGGCCGTCGTCACTGGCCGGCTCATCGCCTACATGTAAATGATCATACCCGGCATTCGGGTTAAATCATTTGCAAGACCAACGCCAAATGGCACCGCATCGCGGTGCCATTTTCGTTCAAACCCCATCGAACATTGATGCGCGCTAGCCCGTACCGACATACGGAATCAAGCGCCCCATAATAAGCACACCGAACCAAAAGACCAGCGATGCGCTACCGACCAGTTTTGCCAAGCTAGTGGCATCTCCATTGACCTCCAATTGTCCCAACCTCCCATGGAGCTTCCAATAATAGTAGGCTGCATTTAGCCCACCAAGCACAATGAGTATTAATTTAAGTCGAAAACCGATGTTGGGGACGTAACGTGCCGGATCACCAAATAAAAACACAAGGCCCGTAATCAGGTTAATAGCAAAACCGATAAATGCCCATGGCAGCAGTTTATGCACGGCATCGAAAGAAACACTCTTGAAGTAACCCATCAATCGCGTATCAATAATCAGCAAAGCACCTAACATTAAACAGAGCCCAAAAAAGTGCAACGTCTCCATCGCAGGCCAAGCCCATGCATTGGACAATACCCATGAATTAACTGCTGTGCTCGATGCCCAATCAATAAAATTTTGCAACATAATACCCCCCCTACAAATATGCGGTCATACGACCGGCAATTATTGTTATAGACCACAACACGATCGATAAAGTAGCCATGTTTTTCACCTTGTCCGGCACAGCGATACCAGAATCCCAGTCGCTCGCGCCTGCACGCACTTTCTGTTGCAACAAAACAGCGACAACCGCACCTGCAGTAATCGCAAATATTTTTATAAGATACGGTGTGCTAGTGACGAAAAAAGTCGCCTGCGCAGTAAAAAGCATGCAGCCAGAAATAAAATTGAGCAAAAACCCTGCCCATGCCAGCTTCATGTAAGACAACAGGGTTTGATACGGCAAGCCCGAAAACTTTCCTAGCAATCTAAGGTTCAACATAAAGATTATTCCCACGACAATGGCCAAACCAACACCATGGGAGGTTAAAGTGATTGGGTAACCCCAAAGAGACGCCGAGACCCACTCGGCAAGGGCGCTAAATTCCAGCCATTCTAAAAAGACCATTCGTTCTTAACTCCTCTGGCTTGTTTGTATAAGGATCACGACATTAAGCTGTTCAAAAACAACCCGCATTGATATAGGTCAAGTGCAGATTGGATAATTAGCGCTGCTTGCCAGAACCAAGCCAGGAACTCTCCTTAACTAAAAAGTAGCCACTATTACATTGGCGAAAAACCAGTCAGCACCTGAGACACAGTCAGCTAAGGCAAACATAGTGCGAAATTCCAAGACCTGGTGGCGATTGCACTCAGGACATCCCCGCCCAACCGAAGCACTAGCCCAACCGCTTTTCCTCAAAACGACCAACCCTGCTCGCATCCGGTATGCCTGGCTCGCTCGCCAATGCGTCTACATCGCGCGAGAAAACCGTTCCCAGCGCCAAGCCTACCAGTGCCCAAACTAAGGCAATGCAGCCGCCAATCATCGCGACCGGCCCAAGACCTAACCCAAATCCGTGGGTTAAACCGGTGAAAGCCCAACCACTGAGCATATCGCCACCGCGATAGACCAAAATATCAATGACCGGCTTGGCTTTAAAGCGCGACTCGCGATCCACTGCGGTAAACAAAACCTCACGCGCGGGACGTGTAATCGCATAGTTTCCTGCCCGGCGAACAACCTGCACTGCGACGACGATCCAGGTCAATGGCAATAGGGCAATCGCGAACAATCCACCTGACACAATCACTGGCACCATTGCCAAAGTAACTCCTAAACCAAATTTTACGGTTAAATGACGAGTCGCCAATATGGCGGTCAAAATAGCCAAGGCATTCACTGCAAGATCGATGCCTGCCCAGATCTTCAACCGCACTGAAAAGTCGTAAACCGCCAGCAGGTTTTTTAGTTCAAAATAGACAAATGATCCAATGGAAGTGTATAGAACAATAAATAATGCAATCGCCAGCAAATACGGACTGGCAATGAAGGTCCGAAAACCCTGCAGTGGATTTCCACCGATCGTTTGCCCGCGAGTTTTATCTTGCTTCAGTACACCAGAACCAAGATTACCTGACTTAATATGCTCTAGAAAGAGAATGAGTGGAATGGGGATTAACAACATCACCGAGGCCAGCAGCATTAGGTTATCCGTACCAAGCTGGTTGGCAAACAGAAGCGGAATAGACGGCCCAACCAAAGCGCCTATACTGCTACCAGCAGCGATATAACCAAATAATCTCGGAGCTTGCTCACGGTCAAACAATTCCGACATAAAGCTCCAAAATACCGACACGTGGAAAAGATTGAATATGCTTAACCAAATATAAAAAGCCTTATCTGCTAAAACCGGATCAATCGGTAAGTGATTAGCACTGTAAAAACACAAAAATGTTAATGCAAAAAAAGCATAAAGACCGGGAACCAAAAGCCGAAAAGGAACGTGTGAAACAACCCAGCCGTATATAGATACGGCAAGGAAGCTAACGAACATTGTACCGGTCCAAAGCCAGCTGAGCTCAACATCGCTCCAGTCACTGGACATTCCATCCCGCAGGGGTCGCATGATGTAGTAAGCCGCCATCAGCGTGAAAACGAAAAAAAAGGAAAGCGCAATGGCCTTGAATTCCTGCGCTTTTATCGGGGATGCTTTCATTCGTATCGGGGGACTCTCTCGCCAAGCGGGAGAGACTACCACAAGCCATTTTCGGCGTATGTAACGAAAGGCAACCAAGCGCTAATGCATTGGTACTATTCTGAAAAGTTATAGCCCATCCTGATGAAAGCAGTACGACCTGCATTGCGAAAATCAGTAATCTCCCGATACTCGGAATCAAACAGATTCTCAACCGACATATTTACGCTCCACTCGTTGGCAAACTGATATCGAGCCCCAATATCCAGAACCTCGTAATCATCCAAATCTATCCTGCCTTGACCAAAAACCTCATCAACCGCATTTCGACTAAAACGCAAATTCAATAAGGCTTCCAATTTACCTGTTTCGAATCGCAATCCAACATTTACCAAATGCTCCGGTCGCCTGATTCGCTGATCTCCTGAACGGGTTTTGGTGTCATTCCAGGTATAGTTCCCATACCAATCCAATGATTCAAACAAAGCAACGTGCCACTCAATCTCGAGTCCTTTTGATCGGGTCGTGCCCTGCTCCTGTAAATAACCGCTAAAGCCAGCCAGATCAAAAAATATCTCGTCCTCTATTTTCTGATCAAACCAAGTAAACCCCAAACTATGCCCTGACTCGCTGACGAAGCCCACACCCAACTCATAACCCTGACTGGTCTCTTCAATCAATTGAGCACTTGCGGCTGGTGGGAACGCGAATGGCCCGGCATTATATGAAATCTCGAACAAGCTGGGTGCCCGAAAACCGTTTCCAACTGAGGCACGATATTTAATCATCCCTTGAGCCAGCGCCTGACGATGACTGAATGACAGGCGATAACTCGTATGCTCGCCAAAATCATCGTTATCGTCATATCTAAGTCCTGCACTTGCAGTGGTGCTGTCAGAAAAAAATAAGATGTATTCCCCCCGGATTCCGTTCTGGTCACGCTGAAGATTTTGCCCGTCACTGGTAACGATTGACTCGTCTTCCAGGTCGACACCAAAGACCAAGGTACTATTCACCGTACTAGGGTCGCCGTAACGAAAGCTACCTTGATACTCCAGATGCTCTATTCCACCGCCTGTTTTAAACGCAGAAATTCCACCATAAATATCGTCCCGATCGGTTTCGGAGCGCTTTAACGAGAACTGATGCTCGGTCGATTCGCTATTCCAAATAGCTGAAATGCGATACGCCGTCTGTTGATAATCTTCAATACAATCATGAGTGCCTGGAAAACCACACGCGTCATACTCGCTAATCGCGTCGGTATCAATCACCACGCCTTCCAGTCTTAAATTTTCACTGAGATTCCAACCAAGACGTGCGTGCAGTGTTGTGTTCTCATAACCGTCATCATCCTGTAACGTGGTATCTGACAGACGCGCATTAAATCCATCGGTCTCGTAGCGACGTGCAGACAGGCTCAGATCAAACTGTCCATTGGTAAAATTATAAGCCGCGTCGCCCACACGTGTCGAAAAGCTTCCCAAACCCAGGTTAATACTGGCGTTTTGGCCGCGATCACTGTTTTCGGCAAGTTTGGCTTGAATTGAACGTATATTAATCACGCCCCCCGCATCGGCACCGTAAGCAAAGGCTTGTGGTCCACGCAAAATTTCGACGCCGCCAATTGAGCTGCCACTCATCACATGATGAATCTGCGGCATAACCTGCACGCCAGAAGGGTCAGATACTTCAATTCCATCGACCAGCACGAGTGTTCGATATCCCTCTTCTCCTCGTATTCGTACAGTTGTCGCTTTCCCAACGCCGCCAGCGTTGGTCGCTGCGACTCCCGTTTGGGTACGTAAGGCATCGAACAAGGATGCGTAGCCACGAAGATTTAGTTCATCCTCACCCAAATAACTAATAGAAGTCGCTATTTCGGAGGCGGATTGGCTAATTCTGCTGGAAGTGACAAGGATTTCGTCCAATGATTGCGCATTGGCCGAACTTATGAGTGTTGGTAGGAAAATTATGGGCGTCAAGCCCCGGATAATAATTTTTGATTGATAATTCACGTTAATTCCTCAGTAAATGAATGCAGATAGTTAGTCGAATGAAAAGGAACTAACGGAGGAAAGTAACGAGCAGATGGGCGAATTGGCTTGAACAACTTAGCTCACATAACCAGAAACCGCCTCTTGCACGCGACACGGCCCTCCGCCAAGTCGGTAACTCGAAAGAAGGCTGGTATCGGGCTTAAGTCGTCGCTCTCAAACTATTTAGAATAGAAGGACGAATATTACCGTTGCGGGGGCAGCACAGGATTTGCGATAACGCACACCTGATTTCCCATTCAAGAGTTAGCAGATAAATCTACCGCCTCACCTTTATCGAGCCGCGATTATAGAACTACTAAACAATCGAATATAGTGCTCCTGCGCCACGGATATAGGATTTCAGCTAATAAATGCTATCCTCAATCACACGGCAGACCTTAGAAGGACACCATGATTAAACCAAATATGTTATTTACCAAGGTGGCCTTTTCCTTGAGCATCGCCATCCTGGCGCTTCCAATCGTGGCCCAGGCTGACTTGAGAGCAACCTCTATTGGTGACGACCCCATCGTTTTCGATGCGTCCAATGAGCGTATATGGTACCCCTTAATGTCTAACATGATTCAAATGACAAAGGAGCAACAAAGTGAAGCCATCCAACAGCTCAACGACGCACATTTCGCGCAAAAGTCGAATTGGAGATTTGCCACGATTGGCGAAGTCATTGCGTTGGTAGAATCAATGATGGAAGGCGCAGACCAAAGCTATGAAAAACCGAACCACGCGTGGCCCGTGTATCCAAATAGATACTTTGAGGCGACTCAGTTTATTAACGGAGAAAGTCTTGGCGAGGCGCTACCGATTGGCGACCATCATTTATTTTGCGGACGCACCGCCGATGAGGAAACGATCCGGGAAGACCTGATTAATGAGCCACCCTATTTTGCGGAATCAATACAACCCGGCGAGGGGCAATACCACTTCTCCCAATTTGATCATCTGCCTGGAGAGCCCTCCACAGTCGGCGTGCTCGATACCATCATGTTCGGCGACCATAGCTACTTTATGGCCGACGATGAGCTCACCTCACCCGCACCGAAAAGTACCTACCCAGCTTCATCCATGCCCGCACTGGAGTGCGGTGCCTGGATTACCAGTTCTAATTAGCACCCCGCTAAGCACTAACGTAAGGCGGCAGCAATATTCCCGCCATCCACTGTTGTTACGTTGGCAGTGGTTTTATCCATA
>JABJKL010000036.1 GCA_018660405.1 Pseudomonadota bacterium
ACACGATCAGGCCGCACAGTTCACTCAACTATATGACGCCGTTGGCGTTTGCAAACCAAGCAGCATAAAATGAATTATCTCATCCAAGAAATGGTACTAACTTGGGGGAAAGGTCAGTTAAAGCAAGTAGTGTGTGTTTCATAATGAACCTCCATATTGTTCAATTAAGACTTGTTAAAAAGACCTTTTGTTTAAAGGCAATCGCACGTTGTGTGTGATGAACACATACTAGCGAACTTATAGACTGGGGGAATCACCCGATTGGGTGAAATATTACTGGCGAAAATACTCGTAAGTCGTCGGGCAATCAGAACCTGAGTATTCGCAATTTTCGGGTGTTGAGCGAATTCGGAAATAAGCCGGGCTTAGCTCCATAATCTCATAGTCTTCCGAATACGCCACTGCGAAACCGTTGATGGTTTGTTTGTGTAAGGTCTGCACTCCTCCACGACACTGCCAACGTCCGGTATGTATAGAGCGCCCTTCAGATTCCTGCCCGCGATGCCGCATATCTGCATAAAAGCTTTGATCGGCAAAAAATTGAACGACCACCGTTCGCTGCGCGGACATATTGTAATCGTCACCGTCAAACCGCCATGTGCCGATAAAATTATCGCAGTTAAATGATTGCGCCAAGGCCATTTGAGAAACACAACACCCCAATAGGACTGAGAACAGTGATGCGAATAATAGTTTTTTAGAACGCACTATTGCCGAAAATATTCGTAAGTTGTCGGGCAATCGGAACCTGCGTAATAACAATTTTCCGGGGTTGACCGAAATCTAAAATAAGCCGGGCTTAGCTCCATAATCTCATAATTGTACGTGTAACCTACGGCCACACCGTCGATCGTTTCTATATGCATGGTTTGCAAGCCGCCATAGCATTGCCAACGTCCGGTTTGTATTTCAAGTCCCTCGCTGTTCGAACCCTTATGATACATATCCACATAAAAACTACGGTCGGCAGAAAATTGCAGGATCACCGTTCGTTGCGCAGACATGCTGTAATCATCGCCTTGGAACCGCCATGTGCCGACAAAATCATCACAATTCCACGATTGTGCAACTGCCGATTGGGCGATCAAACCCAAAAGCAACACGGTTATAAAAAGCAGCTTTCGGAACAAGGAGTACTTACTTGCTTCGCCGTAGGGCTATCTGGTGAGCTTTACGCAAGCGCTTGTGCAAGGGACTCTTGCGTGGGAAGTGCGCTTTTAAAAATTCCATTTGATCGGCCAACACCTTGCGGCCTTTAAGAAAAATGTATTCCGCATGCGTCGGCGTAAAAGGTACGGCCAGTAACGGCATACTTGCCTGCTCCGGGGTTCTACCTGCCTTGTGATTATTACAACGCTTGCACGCCGTGACCACATTAGTCCACCTGTCTGTGCCGCCTCGCGAAATCGGTGTTACATGATCGCACGATAAATCTCGATCATAGAATTGACCACCGCAATACAGACAAATATGGGTATCCCTTGCAAACAAGGCATAATTATTAAGAGGAGGGCTGTATTTACGAAAATGCTTCCAGGTTGATCGAATTTCGCCTTCGGTCGCGACAATTGAATTGACTTCGATCACGCTGCGCTCGCCAGTGATCGAGTTCCGCCCACCGTGCACCCGATAAAGCGGCTCGCCGACACTATATAGAATCTGCCCTGAATAATAGTGGCGCACCGCCTCCTGATAATTAATCCACTCAAGCGGCATACCCGATGCATCGGTTCGTAATACCTGTTGATCAAGCGAAAACATTTGATTCGGCCTCTCTCCAATCGCCGTTTAACGATTGGCGCTCATTTAAACAGTTGCAAACATGCGATTCAAGCAAGACGTCGTTTATATTGTTGCTAAATGTTTCTAACGAAATGATAAATATGAATCCGTTCAGTCAACAAATTAAACACGCATTAAAAAAGCCGGCACTCACAAGAGCTACCGGCTTTTTTGATTTTTAATTAGAGAAAAATCGACTATTTGATTTTTGCTTCTTTATAGATCACGTGTTTGCGAACAACCGGGTCGTATTTTTTAACTTCCCACTTATCAGGCGATAAACGCTTATTTTTGGTAACCGTGTAGTAGTGCCCGGTTTTAGCACTTGATACCAATTTAATTTTCTCTCTCATAACTTTCCCGGACTATTATTAAACGACTTTTTCGCCGCGCGAACGCAGGTCGGTCAATACCGCATCGATCCCGTTCTTGTCGATAATGCGAATTCCCCTGGCAGAAACGCGCAGCCGAACCCAACGGCTCTCACTCTCTACCCAAAATTTACGGTAATGTAAATTCGGCACAAACGTTCGGCGCGTTCTATTTTTTGCATGAGAAACATTATTCCCCCGCGTGGTGCGCTTACCCGTTACCTGACACTCTCTGGACATAATAAACCTTTAGCGAAATCTTCAATAAACCCTTGGTTATCTGCTGCTTGGGGCATGAAAACAAAATCGTTCGTTGCGCGCGGGGTTTGAATCCCGTATGGGGGCGGATTTATAACAAATATCCACCTGAATGGACAGCCTTAATTAGATAAAACGAGACCAATGCAAGCATTTACAGCCATCCACGTTCGGCAAATGACACGCAATCGACATCCCCCAC
Organism: Pseudomonadota bacterium; assembly: GCA_018660405.1. Classification (GTDB taxonomy): domain Bacteria; phylum Pseudomonadota; class Gammaproteobacteria; order Arenicellales; family Arenicellaceae; genus UBA10349. The sequence goes on from JABJKL010000036.1 coordinate 2,614, forward strand.
CACGATATGGTCCAACACGCGCATATCCAGTAGTTCCGCAGCACTACAAATTCGACGTGTGATATCCCGGTCTGCGTCGCTCGGCTCGGCTATTCCAGACGGGTGATTATGCGCCAGAATCATCGCCGCTGCGTTGCACTTCAGGCCTTCCTGAATGACTTCTCTAGGGTACACCGAAGCCCGAGACAAGGTTCCTCTGAACAGTTCACGCGCTGATATCACGCGATGCTGATTATCCAGCATTAGCACACAAAACACTTCGTATGCCTTGCCCGTCAACCAATACCGCAAATAATCGAAGGTGGCCTGTGGACTATCAAGTGCCGAACCTCGCTGCAAACGCTCACTTAACGCTCTTAGACCCAGTTCTCGCACGGCCTTTAGCAAAGCGAATTTACTGGTCCCAACCCCCTTACATTTAAGCAGGTCTTCAGACGAAGCATCCAGTAGGCCTCGCAGGCCATCGAAGCGTTCGATTAACTCGCCCGCCAAGCTCACTGCAGATTGCCCCCGGTAACCGGTTCCTAAAAAAATAGCCAATAGCTCACGATCAGATAACCCTTGAGCTCCTGATCTTATGAGCTTTTCGCGCGGCCGCTCCGCTGCTGGCCAGTTTTTTATGGAAACATGCGCAGGCACGGAACTGCATTTAAAAATTGAGGTTTGCTTTTTCATTACCCCTCCCTGGGTTTTAACTATAGGTTTTAACTTTTAACTATAGACTTTAAATATTCGATGAGACCGCTTCCTTTGCAGCCCATGTCCAAAGTACACTCTCGCTTATGGGCTGTCTACAAAATAAACAGATTCTTGTTGGTGTCTCGGGCGGCATCGCCGCCTATAAAACGCCCGAGCTGGTTCGTCGCTTGCGTGACCGGGGTGCCGAGGTGCGTGTAATCATGACCAGTGCAGCCGAGAGCTTTATTACTTCGTTAAGCCTGCAAGCCGTTAGTGGGCACCCAGTGCACGTTGCCGAGATGAGTGCGGATAGTGAATCCGGTATGGGTCATATTGACTTGGCGCGTTGGGCAGATTTGATATTAATTGCTCCAACTACCGCTAATACAATGGCCCGCTTAGCGAATGGTTTTGGTGATGAGTTACTCACTACCGTGTGTCTGGCGACCAGCGCGCCTATTGCACTGGCACCGGCCATGAATCAACAAATGTGGAGCAACGCGGCCACGCAAGCCAATCTTGAGAAAGTTAAATCAATTGGTATGGAGGTCTTTGGCCCCGGCATCGGCGACCAGGCCTGTGGCGAAACAGGCCCTGGACGAATGTTGGAACCTGACGATCTGGTTGCTTGCTGCGAACAATTACTCACATCTCTGAGGCAAGACGGCCCCTTGCGAGGTAAACACTGCTTGATTACCGCCGGGCCTACGGTTGAACACCTGGACCCGGTCCGGGCAATCACTAATTTCAGCTCCGGGCGAATGGGTTATGCGATAGCCGCTGCCGCCAATGCGGCAGGTGCCGATGTGACCCTGGTTAGTGGCCCGGTAGCTATAGAAGCACCCGCCAATGTGACGCGTATATCTGTAAAAAGCGCAGAGGAAATGCGCACTGCGGTGCTATCTAAAGTCGCTGATAGCGATATATTTATTGGTGTCGCGGCAGTCGCGGACTACCGACCAAAATCTCAAGCCACTAAAAAATTCAAAAAAAATGATGACAGCATGACCGTTGAGTTGGTCAAAAACCCGGATATTCTTAGCGAAGTTTCAGCGCACAAAGATCGCCCTTTTGTTGTCGGGTTTGCCGCAGAAACCGACGATCTGGAAAAAAACGCCTTGGCAAAACTTAAAAAGAAAAAATTAGACATGATCGCTGCCAATAAAGTCGGTGGTAGCGATTCCGGATTTGGCGATAACCCGAACGCATTAATTGTGCTTACCGCAAATGGGGGTCGGCATGAGCTGCCGATGTCTGACAAAAACCAGCTGGCACAAAGTTTGATCGCGTTAATTGGTAACAATCTACCCGCCTAAACCTATCCAGCTATTTTCATTGGGTTACTTCTCTGTAGAGGTTCGAATTTCAAGATAATGAATACCACCTTCCCTGCCGAAATATTCAAAGCCTACGATATACGTGGCATCGTCGACAAATCACTCACGGTCGAGCTGGCCCACCAAATAGGTCAGAGTATTGGCACTGAGGCGATCATTAATAATCAAACCGCGATCGTTATCGGGCGTGATGGCCGCCTATCTGGCCCTAAACTGGCAAAAGCGCTGGCCGATGGTATTCGCGACACTGGCATCGAAGTGGTCGATATAGGCGTCGCGCCGACACCTGTCATCTATTTTGCGAGCTATGAATTAGGTATTCCATCATGCGTAGCCATTACCGGTAGCCACAATCCACCGGACTACAATGGCTTTAAAATGGTCATTGATGGCATGACTCTATCGGCCGAGCGTATACAAGTTATTCGTCAACGCATCCAGAACGAGGAGTTGATCACTGTTACCTCTGACAAACGCGGTGCTTACTCATCGCGCGAAATTATCCCTGAATATCTGCGCCGCATTATTTCGGATGTAAAACCAGCGCGAAAAATCAAACTCGTCATTGATTGCGGAAATGGTGTCGCGGGGGCGACCGCACCTCAGTTATTTGAACAGCTGGGGTGTGAAGTGACTACCCTGTTTGGCGAAGTTGACGGCAACTTCCCCAACCATCACCCAGACCCCAGCAAACTAGCCAATCTGCAAGACTTGATAAAAGCAGTAAAAGATCAAAGTGCCGAACTGGGTTTTGCATTTGATGGTGATGGTGACCGCCTGGGCGTGGTCACAGCCCAGGGAAAAGTTATTTGGCCCGACCGCCAAATGATTCTATTTGCACGCGATGTACTAAAACGCAATCCAGCTGCTGAAATCATCTACGACGTGAAGTGCTCGCGCACCTTACCGCGCGAAATTGAGGCCGCCGGCGGCAAGGCGACCATGTGGCGCACTGGACATTCTTTTATAAAAGCAAAATTGAAGGAATCCGGTGCGCAACTCGCTGGCGAGATGAGCGGTCATATTTTTTTCAAAGAACGCTGGTATGGCTTTGATGATGGCTGCTATGCCGGTGCGCGATTGATCGAGTTACTCTCCAATATTGACCAAACACCCAGTGAGATATTTGATGAACTGCCGGATTCTGTTAACACGCCGGAACTGCAAATAGAAATGCAAGAGGGTGAGCACTACACCTTTATGAATGAATTAATTCAAAACGCATCATTTAATCATGCGCACGTATCTACAATGGACGGAATACGGGTCGACTTTGATGACGGGTTTGGATTAATACGACCATCAAATACAACGCCGACCCTTGTGCTGCGATTTGAGGCTGATGATGCCGATGCGCTTGAACGCATTCAAAGCCGATTTAGAGCGCTGATAACCGACACGCGCTCCGACGTTATCCCACCGTTCTAAACACGCACCAGCGCACGAATATGAATGTGCACGAAGTTATCAACCGGCAGCGAATTCGCATGTCGCATAATGACGCCTTGGCGCAACTGGCCGTTCTCGCCATTGTCGTTGGTCTGGTCGCAGGCTCCCTGAGCATTATCTTTCGCTTACTGGTAAGCGGTGCCCTTACCTTCTCAGTGCTCAATGATTACGGTGCCTCGTTCGAATCGCTCTCACCCGGCGCCCGGTTTCTGCTATGCGCCGGTGGTGGCCTGCTGATCGGACTTTTGTTTCAACTGATGAGTATTTCCACCCGGCAAATAGGCGTGGTTCACGTACTCGAACGATTGGCTTATCACCATGGGCGTTTACCGCTTAAAAACGCGGCTGCGCAATTTGTTGGGGCCGCATTGTGCATGATTACTGGCCAGTCAGTTGGTCGTGAGGGCCCGGCTGTACATATGGGGGCCGCTGCAGGCGCCACCATTAGCGATGCACTTAAGATACCGCATAATGCAGGCCGCATATTGATAGCTTGTGGCGTCGCTTCAGCCATTGGTGCTGGATTCAACACACCACTTGCGGGTGTGATATTTGCGATGGAAGTTGTGCTGATGGAGTACACCATTCTGGGCTTTGCGCCGGTGATCATTGCCTCGCTCACCGCAACCAGTTTGGCTCGAATCGTTTTTGGTGATGCCCCTGCATTTTCGGTGCCAGGCATAGAGTGGAGCTCGACCGGGGAATTACCTTATGTGATGCTAATGGGTGTAGTAATTGGGCTAAGCGCGGCAGCCTTTATCAAAGCCACTGCTTTTTTTTCACACGTATTGGAGACCAAACCCTATTGGGCAAGAATAGCACTAGCGGGCTTGATCACTGGCGCGCTCGCGGTACCTGCACCAGAAATCATGGGCATCGGTTACGATACCGTTGGTTTGGCGGTGGTTGGACAGATATCGATGGCCGCACTGGTATTGATATTTTTTGCCAAAATGATTGCGACTTCGACCGCGATTGGCTTAGGCATGCCAGGGGGTCTAATCGCGCCTACCTTATTAATGGGGGCCTGCCTTGGTGGCTCCATGGGTATGATGGCTAACGATTTGGTCAGTGGTTTACACGACGAGGGTTTATATGCGCTGCTCGGTGCGTGCGCGATGATGGGCGCGGTGCTGCACGCACCACTGGCAGCGCTGGTGGCAATTTTGGAACTGAGTGGTACACACTCGGTTATCTTGCCAGCAATGATTGCAGTGGTCTCCGCACTCATAACAAAACGAGTGCCGTTTGGCTTAAAGTCGGTTTATCACGTCCTCATGCGCGAGCGTGGCCTGGACTATCGCAATGCCCCAATAAATCAGGCTTTACGCAGAGCAGGCGTAGCCAGTGTAATGGACAAAAACGTATTGCAGATGGAGCGGGTTATTAGCATGGCCGCTGCGCGCAAGGCGCTGGAATCTAATCAGCACTGGATTGCAGTATATGCTGATAATGGGCAGGCTTCATTGCTGGCAATAGCAGACCTCGCAGTACACCTCAGTAATCTCGCCGCTGACAGTTCCGAAATCGACCTGTTTAGCTTGTCGACAGTGATAAAAGATTCGACCCCCGTTACTATTCTGGAAACCATGCAAGAAGCTTACGAAATAATGAAAGCAACTGGGATCGAACTGCTTTACGTCACGGGTGCGAATGGAAAATCAGCGCGCCGTATTTACGGGGTCATTACCCGTGAACACATTGAGAGGCATTACAGAGCCTAATCATGGCCGTTGTAATTAGTTACGTTTGTTACGCCTAGTTGAGATAAGATCTCGCTCTACCTCTTTTCTGCCAGTTTCAGTCGGAACCCTTTCTTGCCGTGTCTTCCTTATTAGCGGAAAAGCTCAACATTCTTGAACAATCTGGCGCGTTTCGTTTGCTGACTGGCATTCAGCGCGGGATTGAAAAAGAAGGCTTGCGCACTACACCACAAGGCGAGCTCGCCCAAACTGCACACCCTGAAGCTTTAGGCTCAGCCCTTACCCACCCAAGCATCACCACGGATTTTTCTGAAGCCCTGCTGGAATTCGTGACGCCGGTTATGCCAACCCCGGAAGCCGCGATTATCTTCCTTGAAGATTTGCATCGCTTTAGCTATGAAGTACTCGAAGACGAGCTGATTTGGAGTTCGAGTATGCCCTGCTTTTTAGGGGGTGAAGAGAGCATCCCTATCGCGAATTACGGCACATCCAATATCGGCATGATGAAACACATCTACCGGGTGGGCCTGCAACACCGCTACGGAAAGAGATTGCAAACAATTGCGGGCATACACTACAATTTTTCGCTACCGGATGTGTTCTGGCCTGCATATATCGATGCGCTATCCAGCCCACCATCCAACGCAATATCAGAGCGTGACTTTCGCGATCAGCAATATTTTGGCTTAATCCGTAACTTTCGACGCAACGCCTGGCTATTATTGCTGTTATTCGGTGCGTCCCCCGCTGTTTGTGGTTCTTTTGTAAGCGGACTAAATCATAAGCTTCAAAAGCTGGAAGGCAAAGGATACTACCTTCCCTGGGCAACCTCATTGCGAATGGGTGATCTGGGTTATACCAGCAATGCACAAAGCGATTTTCTAGTCTGCTACAACTCGATTGATTCGTACACAAGCACTCTTGGGCAGGCTTTAAATATGAGTTACCCAGCATACGAGAAAATAGGGATTAAAAAGGATGGTCGCTATTTGCAGCTTAATGACCGATTGCTACAAATCGAAAACGAGTATTACAGCGACATTCGGCCTAAAAGAGTGACGCCCTCAGGCGTGCATCCGTCGCACTACCTGAAAGAACATGGTGTTCAGTATATCGAAGTTCGTAATCTTGATCTGAACCCATTTCTACCGGTGGGCATCGACGCAACGCAGGCTCGATTCGTCGATAGCTTCCTGCTTTATTGTTTGCTGCAAGACAGCCCGGAAATTCCGGTCGACGAATATGCTACGAACAATAATAATAAAACGCTGGTTATCAATGAGGGTCGAAAACCGGGACTCAAACTAGCGCGGAATCAGAACGCCGTCGAGGCTTTCCAATGGGCTCTGGAAACTTTGGACGGCGTACAACAAGTTGCTTCTGTTTTGGATGCAGCACATGGCCACAAACTGCATACGCAAGCCGTCACGGTACAACAAGAAAAAATAAACCATCCAGAACTGTTCCCGTCTGCGCAATACCTCGAATATGCTGAGCGCGAAAACATCAGCTTTAGCGAGCTCGGCATCCTGCTGAGCGAGCAACATAAGAACGCATTAAAACAGCCCATGGCAACCGGGGAAAAAGCTGAATTGGACCGAATTGCCCGTGAGTCTCACCGCGAGCAACGCAAGATAGAACAATCAGATGCTGTTGATTTTGATACTTTTTTAGCCGAGTACTTTGCCCGAACCTAGGCTCCAAACAAGAACGGCCCCTAGGAGGCTTGACAATCCTTGTAGCTGAGTGAGTCAACCCCATGCTCCAGATTGAGCTCGAGCACCGCGTCAGCGATAGCGGGCAACTCGCTTAAACAGGCACGTGTTATCCGCTCATAATGCATGATAAAACGATGCAAAGATTGATCGTCCATTAACTCCATTTTATCGCCCACATTGTCCCTCAATTTTTGTTCCTGCATCCTGCGCCACTGATAGACGCACTCAAAATTTGGCGCGTGCAATAAAATCAAATAGTCTATCTGCGAAAACAGCTCAGCGTATTGCGAAGCCAACGCACTATTAACATAAGCTCGCCAGGAAGCGTTCGCATCTTCCAGGCGCTCCAACTCGTTTATGGGCTCTTCCAGAGCCTCTTGCGGCTGCGTCCTGGCTCCGACGCACCAACCCTCCAGAATAATTAGATCAACCTTGCCATCGCTAATCTCAAATCGCTCGGCACAAACCCTGTCATCGGTAGACTTGTCAAACCGGGGTATAGCAACACTCTCTCCTGCTAACAAGCCGGTAATTACATTGCTGGCAAGCTGCACGTCATGGGTGCCCGGCACGCCTCGGGTCGCGAGTAAGGGATGCACCTGCTGCACCAACAATTCTCGCTCTGCTTTAGTCAGATAAAAATCATCAAGCGATAAACAAACCACCGTTAACCCTTGATCACGCCGAAGCAGCTCGGCAACGTACTCGGCAAACGTGGACTTGCCACTCCCTTGGGCACCACTCACACCCAACACACGCACATCACCGCACATAACCCGCTTGGCGACCTGCCCGGCTAACGGTCGATAAAAACCTTCGGCCAGCTCTCGAAATGCCGCAGGCAATTGGTGCACCCGTATAAACTTCTCTATCAATTTTCCTGTGGTTTCCTTCTGTACGTTAAAGGAGAAAGCTATTTTCGATAGTGTGACGGCGAACTGCTTGGCCTTCCGAATAAACTGAAAATTTACTCAGCGTGCGCAACGATCTCTTGATAGAGATCATAGTATTGCGTCGCGATTTGTTTCGCATTGAACCGGGCACAGTTTTCGAAACCCTTTTTGACCAGATCGTCGCGATACGCGCTATCGTTAATAATCCGTTCGAGCCCTGTTCGAATGTCATCGACACTAAAAGGGTCAACCAAGCATGCAGCATCACCGGCCACTTCGGGCATAGACGAAATATTGGAAGTAAGCACCGGACGGCCTACCGATTGCGCCTCAACAATTGGCATACCAAAACCTTCATAAGTTGAAACAAAGCAAACTACATCACAATTAAGATACTTCTCTACCATTTGGTGTTCGGGCAAATTACTCGCAACACGATAATCGATGCGGCTGTCTTCCAGCTGTTGCCTCTGTTGAGACGAAATCTTGCCGACAATATCGAGAACGCATGGCAATCCTTGAACGGCTTCTACCAGACGCTCGAGGTTCTTGTTCGGCGTTGCGCCAACGTGAAGCAAAACAGGACGCTGAGTATCAAATTGTTTTTGTACGGGCTTAAAGCTATCCGATATGGCAACGGGTATAACTATTATTCGTTCTGCTGGGTAATCGATATATTTAAGTATTTCGACCTTGGTTGATTCAGAAATCGCAGTAATATAGCGCGCGTGTTTGGCCGGAATAACAAAAAAAAACAACTTGTAGAACAGTGCCCGCAATCCAATACTATTGTTTAGCGCGACGCAATCGAGAATGGTCAGTATTGTTTTGTTCGGTCGCAGAAAAATAGCCAAAAAATGCGTATCCCCCGTGACGTGATTTACGTCACCTTGTGAACAACTCGCAGCGACCGAATCGTAAATTCGGCGAAAAATACCATTACTTTCAAATCGAGAGACCCACACACTCGATTGCACATCTGATGGCAAGTTCGCTCGTACAGCATCAAATACAGTCTCAACACTGAAGTTTCCGTATTTTCGCGGTTTTCGCTGGAAAAAAACTATTTTCATTGCTGCGCTATACCGCTCAACTCCTCTTCGATCAAAATATCCAATACCTCGTAGAAATTCATATCGTACTTCCAACCCAGGATTTCAACTGCCTTTTGCTTATCGCCGTAATTGTCTAATATCTCTGTCGGCCTAAAATAATCAGAATTTACCTGAATCTTATCCAGCGCTATATTCAATCGGTTGAACACGTGCTCGATAATTGAGCGCAAGGAAATGGAATGCCCCGAACATATAACGTAATCATCTGGAGCTTCTTGCTGAAGTATCAACCACATCGCTTTGACATATTCTTTTGCCCAACCGAAATCACGTTTTATATCAATATTCCCGACTTGCAAATCGGAAAGCTCTCCTCTTGAGATCGCTATAGAGTCGACAATCACCTTTTTAACAAAAAAATCGGCTGATCGTAAATAGGATTCGTGATTGAATAAAATGCCGCATGACGAATAAATATCGAACGCTTCCCGGTAGTTAATTACTGCCCAATGGCACGATGCCTTTGAGATTGCGTACGGACTCAGTGGATGAACGATGGTATTTTCAACAATCGGCAATACATCTACCTTGCCAAACATCTCACTGCTGGACGCATGATACAGCCTAATCTGCGCATTCGACTTCCTTATCGCCTCCAGCAAGCTTAGCGTACTGTTGACATTAAACTGTATCGTTTCAACAGGTGATCGAAACGAGCCGGAAACGGAGCTAAGCGCCGCCAGATTGTACACTTCATCAGGCGTATAGCGTTGCAGGCAAAGTGATAGTTGCTCGACATCCGTTAGCTCGCACTCTCGATATTCAACATCATCTTCTATTCCAAGCTTGACAAGGCCGGCCCCATTAATCCGGCTTTCAGGGCGAATAAGCCCGACGACTCGATAGCCTTTTGAGAGAAGTAGCGCCGAAAGATAAGCCCCATCTTGGCCGGTGACACCGGTAATAACAGCAGTTTTACTCAAAACCGTAATTCATCGATTTATTAACTGATATAAAATGAGAGTATATGCTTTTTAGAAGGTACTTCTGAATATCTCTTGAATTCAAAACTTTTTTACCTGGGTAATTTACTCGGCTCTCTCAATGCCGCCGCCAGTGTAGTGTCCTGGTACTCTCTATATTCCACTAGATGCAGGCCGAACATTACAGCTGTAGTATTTCCATAGAAACAAGCTGCCCGCGCTTCGATTAGGCGACCATGTTCTTGTGAGTTCTAATGCCGCTGACGGTTTTGGCCTGCTCTCTAGTCCTTTTAAATGTTGTAGCGCAACTACAAGCGCCAGATCATCTTCGGGAAAGATGTCCTTACGACCGAGCGAAAACATCAAATATATTTTGGCCGTCCAAACACCGAAGCCACGCAACCGAACGATGCTCCGAATCGCCTGCTGATCATCCATGCTTTCCAACGCATCGGGGTCGAACTCACCTGAAAGTGTCGCCTTGGCCAGACCCTGTAAATACTCGACCTTACGCGCAGACAAGCCAGCACCTCTCAAGTCTTCAACCGACGCTCGCAACAACCCTTCTGGCGACAGCTCTGGCACAGCAACACATACCCGTTTAAAAATGGTGTTTGCCGCCTTGGTTGACAGCTGTTGACTAACGACAGTTGATACAAAAGCATGAAACCCGGCTGCTCGGTTCCGCGGTTTAGGATAGCCAGTATCACCAAGCACGCGTGATACATCAGTATCGACAACGGCTATTTGATCTATCGCGCTGGTAAGTTCGTCAGGACTCAAAATGTTCTAAGATGTGGACCAGGCGCTTACGGCCCACTGACCTGGCCCGGAGGAGATTTTCATATCAACCGAATCGATTTTTAATTCTGTTAGCCAAGCTTTGTCAGAGCATAACTGATCACAGAAATATCCTGAAAGCTCTTCAATCGTTATATTTTTTAGCGGCAAAATTTGCGTATCTGACTTTAAAAAAAACATTTCAACCTTATCGTATAAAACCCGATATTGTTCACCAGCATCCTGAATCTCCAGATACGGTGAAAACTCGGGCAATAGCATGTATTCATCCAAGCGATTGCACATGTCTCGCAATCGCTCTTTGGGTAAATCATAATCAAAACACAATCCGTTATTATCGACCTCACCAGTAATCTTTACCGCCAGATAATAATTGTGGCCGTGCAAGCGCTCGCGCTCGGTTGCAGAAAAAATAGTGAAATGCGCAGCCGAAAAATGCATGAACTGCTTTTCAATCTCAATGCTGACTAAACGCGACATAATCGATACAGTGCGGAACAAGAAGGCGACAAACCATAACCGAATAAAACCAAAAATGAAATTAACAACTGAGCAACTCTATGAACGGCGAGAACGAGTATTTCTGATGCTGGCCGGGTTTTTCCTGTGTGCCATGACCTTACTCAACGTCATTGGCATAACGCGCTTTGTCGCATTGGGCCCACTGACTGTCGCTGTCGGCGTATTACCTTACCCCCTCACTTTCTTGTGTACCGATCTGATATGCGAGCTGTACGGTAAAAAGCGTGCTCGATTTCTGGTGTCGGTTGGACTGATTCTAAATTTTTTCATCCTCGGCTGCATGTGGCTAGCCAACGCCTTGCCTGCAACGGCCATGGATACGCAGGCCCCCTGGCAAACGATCCAGTTGGCTCAAAGCATCATGCTCCCGAGTGGTCGTTCAATCTCGGATTCGGTTGAATTATTTGAGTTGATATACGCCTGCACTTCAGGTGCTGTTTTTGCCTCCATGCTCGCCTATATTGCAGCGCAATATTGCGATGTACATTTGTTTCACTTTTGGAAAAAAATCACCAAAGGCAAACATTTATGGCTACGAAATAATTTCAGCACCTTGATATCACAAGGCGTAGATTCCTTTATGGTCATCTCGGTGACATTCGGGGCCTTATATCTAGCGGGTGAAATGGAATTAAAGACTTTGTTTACCTTGATGGGCTTTAACTACGCCTTCAAGGCGCTGGTTGCACTGGCAGATACCGGACCATTTTATCTGGGAGTGCATTACCTAAAGCGCTATTTGCAACTCAAAGACTAGAGCTTTAATGTGATATCTGTCCTAGATTGGCGTGTAAAACTGCGCCATTAAACACCGGTTGACCCACAACACTAAGAATAGCCGCTGCTATTTCCTCTGGCTCTACCAGTCGGTTAAACGTTTGCATCCGCGCCATGTTCGCGATCACGTCAGGGTCGTTGCCAGCGCTGCCGCGCAACATATCGGTATCAGTGAGCCCCGGGCAAACGCAGGCAGTGTGAATACCTGCACCGACCAAATCCTGACAAGTACTGCGCATCAAGCCTATGACTGCATGCTTCGACGTGGCATAGGAAGCCACACCGGGCACCGACTTTTCGCTCAAGGTAGACCCCACGTAAACGATTGATGAACCCTCTTTCATAAGGGGAATTAACAAATCATTCAGCGCACATGATGCCACCACATTGACCTCGAACATTCGACGCAATTGCTCAGCAATCATATCGCCCACCCGATCCAGAACCATCATTCCGGCGTTATGCACCAATGCTATTTCGTCGGCACCATCAAGCTGCGCTATCAGCTCATCGGAAACCCCTTCGAGCCATCCGGGCTCAGACATATCGGCATTTATATTTGTCACTCCGTCCAATGAAGCAGGCGTACGGGAAATATTAACGACTGCATAACCGAACTCCACAAACAATTGTGCGGTCGCATTGCCGATTCCCCGGCTCGCTCCAGTAATCACTGCCAAATTGCTCATATCGGAATCCTCGTTCATTAGGCGGACACCCAATTACTACGCCAATAGTTTAGACTAACAGATTATACCGAATAAAATTTCCCGCCTCTAATCATGAACTTGAAACAAACCCTATGCGAACAATTTGATTCATCGAGCGTACTCGTTGATGACGCGGTGTCGGCTCACTATGAGAGCGACTGGGGGGATGGCGAAACTCATCGACCAGAGGTCGTATTACGGCCTGCGACAACCGAAAACGCAGCACAAATGCTCAAGCTTTGTAATGATGCGGGCCAAAGCATCGTTACTCAAGGAGGGCTAACCGGCCTGTCCGGCGGCGCAACACCCCAACCCGGGGAATGGTCACTTTCGCTGGAACGAATGAACAAGGTGATAGAGATCGACCCGGACGCCATGACCCTAACGGTTGAAGCCGGCGTTCCGTTAGAAGTGGTCCAAAACGCCGCCGCCGATGCAAATTTGTTTTTACCTCTGGATCTTGCCGCACGCGGTAGTTGCCAAATCGGCGGTAATGTCGCGACCAACGCTGGCGGTAACCAGGTCATTAAATATGGAATGACGCGCGCACTGGTTTCGGGCATGGTAGCAATTCTGGCCGACGGTACCATTCTGAGTAATCGCAATAAACTGCTTAAAAATAATGCTGGCTACGATCTAAAGCAGCTTTTTATTGGATCGGAAGGAACGCTCGGCGTGATTACCGAAGTGGTGCTGCGTCTGGTTCCCAAACCCATCACCAAGCAGTCAGCAATGTGCGCAATGAACTCGATGGACGACGTTTTATACCTTCTGGGCGAGGCTCGAACGCATTTACCCAGCGTCAGTGCATTTGAAGTTATGTGGCCGCATTATTACCAGGAATCTTTAAAATGCACGACCAATATTCGTAATCCGTTTACTGGCCAACATTCATACTACGTTATTCTGGAATCCGAAGGACATTACCCGGAAACCGACTTCGACCATTTCTGCGAATTTCTTGCAGAACTTATGGAGCAGGATCGAATCGCGGATGCCGCGATCGCACAATCACTGACCGACGCTGCTAACTTCTGGACCATTCGTGATGGTGTGGCTGAATTGATTCCGATGCTAAAACACATTGCCAATTTTGATATGGGTGTTTCGCCACGACGCACCGAGCAATGCATTGCCGAGATACAAATCCAACTCAAAAAAAAGTTTCCGAAGGTCGATCCACTGATTTTCGGCCACCTCGGTGATGGCAATATACACATCATTACGGGCACCGCGAACAAACAAGAGCAGTACGATGTTTACGATACCGTTTATGAAATTATCGGCCAACACAACGGCAGCATTACCGGCGAGCATGGCGTCGGCACGCATAAAAAACGGTGGCTAAAACACTCGCGCGACGAGGCCGAAATTGCCGTAATGAAAATACTTAAAAAAGCGCTCGACCCAAAAAGGACCCTTAACCCAGGCCGAATTTTCTAGAGGCCAACTCATAAAGGTTATTTGGCCCTATTTTCGAGCCGACTACCAAGGGGTTAACTAGCGGTATCGGAAGCCTTGTGAACCCGGATCATCGAAGTAGCCGCCCCCAGCACGGCAAGGACCGAGATAATCGAAAAGCTTAAACTGATACCGTTCATTAGCGCACCGGTATTCTCGGGCGTAATCATCGCACTGCCCAGATAGGCGGCAAATATGCCTGTCACGATCGACATACTGGTTAGGTTACCGATACCCCGCATCGTTGGGATAGAAGCCGATGCTTGACCAACATACTGGGTCGATACCGAAGACATAATCCGGTTGGAATTTGGCGCGCTAAATAAGCCAAAGCCTATTCCTATTAATACTTGTGCGGTCACAATGTGTGAAATGCTCTGGCCCCCATCAAGCCTTGCAAGCAAAAACAAGCCCATGGCGTTAAGCGTTAAGCCCGAGCTCGCCAACCATCTAGGCGGGTACTTATCCGACAATCGGCCGGCGAATGGTGTCACCACAACCATACAAGCTGCGGTGACAACCAACATCAAACCCGCGGTATCCGGTGAATACCCCGCAATATATTGTAAATAGAAACTCAGTAGAAAACTAACGGAGAACGATGAACTGTACGCCAGTACCATACTCAAGCATGCCATACCAAAAACCCGGTTACTGGTAAACAGCCCAACATTCACTAAAGGCTTCTCTTTCACTGACTCTGTTTTCACAAAATTCACGAAACTGGCGGCACTGAGCATAAACGCGAACCAGCCAACCGGCTCATAGAAGCGCGATGCGCCAAATAACGCCAGCGACAGCGTGCAGACAAAGAAAAATAATCCAGCCCAATCAAATGGAGCGTCCGATGGTACATGCGGTTCCAACACCAGCTTGTCAGATGCCAACCAAAGCGCCGAACATAAAAAAGGCAAGGGCAGCAAAAACACCTCGCGCCAAGAGAACCATGCGGTTATATAACCACCCAGAACCGGGCCAAGTGTAATGCCCAGATAGACCGCACCGGAGGTAAGGCCCATGACTGCGCCCCGCTTACCTACCGGAAATATCGACACAATAATGGCGTTCGATGTGGCAAATATCATAGCCGCACTTCCACCTTGCAAGAGCCTAAGCGCGATTAACATGCGAATATCGGTGACCATTGATGACAGCAACAAAATAATACCCGCTAATATCAAGCCCGATAAGAATACCCGTTTTCGGCCAATACGGTCCGCCAGCCACGCCGCTGGAAACATGGCTGTTGCCAGTATAAATGCGAAGGCCATGACCACCCAGCTGGTTTGTACGGCAGAAGCACCAAGCTCGGCACTAATTGCTGGCAATGCCACATTTAATGACGACATCGACATGGGCATTACAAACGATGTGAGAACCAGCGTATATAAAACCGACCGCCGATCGGATAGAAATTTACTTGCCATGCTTAGTGCCCTGAATCGCGCTACCCTGATCAAATCGATGTTAACGCGCCATCGTTCCTATTAAAATGGCTTCCCTGCGCCGGTCTGCCAAAATTTGTGGGGATTTCTTAGTTAACAAGGTCTAGTTAGCAAGCCACCCACTCGTAATTTACCACCATTTCATTCTGGAAAGCGCCGGATCCACACGCCAGACCCGTTATATTTGCGTCATGAGCAGATACCAGAGCACTCCCATAACCACCGCAGAATGTACTATTCTGTAACGGACATTGTTGACCCCAATCATCAATCACCTCAGTTATTTGTGGAATCTGATTAATCTTGGTAACCAGATTGTTTAAGTTAACCGCGTAAGCCCCATTTTGCACATTACCGTAAGTTTCCAAATTTTGATTTGTGGCTTGCTGTGTGTTGGTAGTATCCGCAGCTAAAACAACTCCTTCATCTTTTGCAAGATCCGCACCCTCACTCTGGCCACCACCGGATGTGAGGTCGGAGACGTAATTACAAGCTATGCATAGCAGCGCTACAGCGGTATAAGTAACAATCTTTGTAAAATACATATGATTTCGTCGTTATCTAATTGATTTAATTATTATTTATTATGGCAGTTATTAGTGCAATTGCAAGCTAACTGTTAATGTAATTTCTCGAAAATGATAGAAAAGACTGCTGAAAAGGGTTTCCGTCGTAATGTAAACACTAAAACCCAGCTTTGAATGCGGGTTTTAACGTGAAATTCCGTAGTGTCTGATTTCTGTACACAGGCGTATTGCTTGGAAAGGTTTGCGTACATAGGGGTCAAATGGGGGGCTACTTGTACTCGTATCATCCTGATACTCGCCCTTCGGGCAATCCGCGTTGCGGATTGTTCAAATACGTTCCATACGCATTTGTCACATGGGGTTGGCCTTGCTCAAATAGAAAACTGCAGCAACAAATATAAAAAAACCCGCCACTTGGGCGGGTTTCGTTATATTAGATCCTGGCAGTGTCCTACTTTCACATGGCTAATGCCACACTATCATCGGCGCTAAACGTCTTCACTTCTGAGTTCGAGATGGAATCAGGTGGTTCCCGTTCGCTATGGCCACCAGGAAAACTGGCCTAGGTATTGGGGTCAGAGCTCTATTGAACCCTGACCCCTACCTAATATTCGGTAGTTGTTGTCGCGCTGGTTGTCACCAGCAAATATCACAATCTTGTTTTCTCTTTCAAGCTAATCATTTAGCACTCTCACAGTTGAATAAAAGTTGAATAAATTCAAACTGCTTGGGTGTTATATGATCAAGCCTCACGGGCAATTAGTACAGGTTAGCTTAATGCCTTACA
>JABJKL010000213.1 GCA_018660405.1 Pseudomonadota bacterium
ACACGATCAGGCCGCACAGTTCACTCAACTATATGACGCCGTTGGCGTTTGCAAACCAAGCAGCATAAAATGAATTATCTCATCCAAGAAATGGTACTAACTTGGGGGAAAGGTCACTCCCACTATAACTGTTGCTAGTGTGCGGGCGTATCCTTCGCCAATTATTGCCGTATGTGTTAATTCCTCTATTCCTACCAAAGCCATAAACACGGAACCGTACAATATTATTAATGTAATTGTATAACCTGCATAGAGACCAATCGCTTTTTTCTTTGATGTTTTTCCGGATTTAACATTTCTTAACTGCCAATAAAATACGACGGCTAGAAAACTTATAAATATTAATGCCACCATTTTAGAACCTCACACTCTCTTTATAGTATCTCGTATTTTAATTTTCTCGGCGACATAACGTAGCGACGGATCAGTACACTTCAGCCTTATGAAAACAAGTTTTCATAAGGCTGAAGTGTACTGGATTCGTTTGTTAGGCGTGCGCTGCGCGTCTGACCAACGGATTGAAAACCGTCGCTACGTTAAACGGACGCGAAGCGTCCGTTTAACAGAGGGATAGGCAGCCACTAGACCGATAACATCTTATATGCGGCCTGTGGATAAAAATGGATAAGTTCTTTAAATTCATACGCATATCGTTATTTTTGTGATTCGTATCTTGATATCCTACGGGTACGCTTTAGCAATTTCAATATCCGATATTGGGAATGATGGGCGAGTCAAACAAGGCTCATGCGAACTAAAACCCTACCAACTGGCAATAAGTGTTAATACGTTTAGATAATCGTTCAGGCGTCGTTCAGGCACCCGTACTAAAATTCAATTTGTGACTTCTACGCGGATGATGATTATGAGTACAACTTACGGTTCCATGTTTTCCCGAGCCTCGTACATAGCGCTCGCTTCGCTCGCAACTCTTGTTATTGCAGGATGTAGTAGCGCACCCAGCAACCCGGTTCTGTACCCGAACAACACGTATGTGAACGCTGGCAGGGTGCAAGCAGATGCCGATATCGAGCAGTGCATGCAGATGGCCACTAATCAAGGAGTCAAGACGACCGCCGACGGAAAAATACTAGAGCAATCGGCAAGCGGAGCAGCGGTTGCTGGTGCCTCTGCCGGTGCCTGGGGAATTGTGCGCGGGGATTTTGGCGAAAGGTTGCTAGCCGGTGCCGCAGCCGGTGCGGCCGGTGGGGCCGTGAACGGAATGATCCACTCCAATAGAACCAACCCGGTATTCAAAAATTTTACAACTCGTTGTTTGCGTAATAAAGGTTACGAGGTTATTGGCTGGCAGTAAATGGTGCCTATCTCTTTGATACAGAGATGACGATTATTTACTGAGGCTGTTCTACTGCGTTTGGGCGTCTTTCGCCATTTCAACGTAAGCGTAGCATTCGTACTCCAGCACTTGCGCATCGCTCTCCTGACGGCGATAAAGCGGCATACTCATTGTCCATGGCTCTGAATAAACCTGCGGGTCTTCGATAGTTGCCTCGTAGAGTATGTGGTCAGGGCTGGTCGGCGTGTAACGCTCGACCACATGCAGTTCCCTGCTGTGGTAATTACCTGACCGGTCGAACCAGGTCTGGTCGGTAAAATGAACAACATCAACAACCAAGGTATCTCCATCCCAGTGAGCTCTTGAATCGCCCATCCACCACTGGATAGGCCCGGGTGGGTGTTCACTGTCTATGTGGATATTGCGGAAGATATGAATATATTCATACAGCATGGTTATCTGTTTCTCGTTCTGCACGATCTGGAACGGGTAAGGCATATAAGTAATGCGTGGAACGCCGACCATGAAACATTTTGCCTCGGGATCTTCGGTTAGCCGGTTCTGATAATTATTCTGTCGCTGCGCGAGTGCCGCAGGCAAATACGGGAGCTCATTCCCTTCCACTACCCCCTGCCCGGCTGGAATTCCTAACTCGCCAGGATGATCCTGAATGTTCCAGACGGCTGTATTCATGACTTGCCAAATACCCCGCAAATCAGGTCGGCCGTCGGGCATACGGGGTATGTCGCTCGACACATCAGCCGGCATAGCATTCTGACTAGAAGAATTCTGGTTAGAAGATTCCTGGTTAGAACAGCCTGCCATGGCCATTAAAGCCAACATCACCATCATCGATAATACACGAATCATATATCAGTACTCCGCCCGGTTGCCTGCAAAAAGGACGCGGCCGTCAGAGAGCATTGTCTCACCACCGTATATTTCATCCGAACCATCTCTGGCCGGGAAGCCGCTAACGGTAATGGTTTCACCGACAGGTAGATCGTCAGCTCGCCAACCACGTCGATACAAATTATTCGAACTATCAAACCACGCAAGCCACAGCACGGTTTCCCCGTTTTCATCCTGGGCTTCCAAATACAAGCGCGAATGTGGATTGATCCAGTCCATCCGGGTGATTTTTCCGGTCACACTGATCTCATTATCCATTTCGAATCCGGCAGCAACCGAATGGTGTCCCAACGCGACGGATACCGGCAGCGTTATAACCATTAGTGAAGCAAGCACCCACAGTAAACGTAATTTGATTTTCATTGTTGTGATGCCTCCCATGCCGCCTTGAGTTCCCGAGCTTCGTTAGCACTTACGCCGGGAAAAACCCGACGCCCGGTATTACGAAACAAGCGCATTGCGTCCGCATTGGTTTCGTAGCAAGACTCTTCCCATACCTCAGGGTTTTCTTCGTTCATTCGACGAAAGGCAAACGCTATGGTGAAAGCTTGCGTGTAAACCAGAGGGTCGTCAAAGGTTGCCGTATAATGAATGGTGTTCGGATCTACCAGTGTCATAGTTTCGACAATATTTGCTTCTTCGGTAACAAAACGACCTTTTTGATCAAGCATATATTTCGCATTTTGATTTGGCGACTCGATAACCAACGTATCCCCTTCCCAGTGGCCACGGGGATCACCATTCCACAATGGGATATTGCCGATATGTGGACGACCATCCAAAGGAACAATCCGCCAGGGGTGAGCCGTCAACTGCTCCCCAATCATTACAAAATTTTGCTCATCCTGCGAAAACTGGAGTCGGCTCGTCATATACATGGTACCGGCAGGCCCCGACAGAGTGCATACCGCATTATGATGAATATACTTTTCGAAGTTTATTTTACTCTGCGCAACTGCCCACAGTTGCAGCGGCACCTTACCATCCGTTGGATCGACCACTACGCTGGGCCCGCCAAAATCGTCCGGGGTCACCGGATGCGCTTCAAAGTCTTCAAAGGCCCAGGTTCTGCGTCGCCACACCCCACTAAAGTCAGGGCGTCCCTCTACGGTACGTGGTGGAGTCGCAGATTCGGCAGCAGCAACAGCAACGGCGCAGGCATGAAAAGCCGCGAAGTCGGCAACCGGACAAACTGGGTCTACATTTTCGCCAGAGCTATTGCTTTGGCCCTCAACAGGCCACGGTACGAGCAAAACTATCAACATCAAGACCAGCAACGTAATTACCGATCCTCGCAATTCTGCGACGCCATAAGTCAAGAATTTCATCCAGTATCACCATGGAAAATAAACGTTAAGGATATTACCCATCCTCATGGTGGAAAGGAAGCGTTGATCCAGTGTTCTTTCAAGGTTGCGGTAAGCCGCTGTTTCAGTTATTAATACGTGCTTAAGGATGTTTCGCAAATAGTGGATGTCCAAATTACGCCCTATCCGCTAAAGTCGCTTTGGCCTCCGGGGGCAAATAATCTATTTATAGAAGGAGAACTGACAGAATGAGCACTACAACTCTTAGACGGATAATTTTATTCATCGCATCCAGCTGCGTGGCCAGTTTCGCTATCGCCGAACCGGTAACTTACGAGGTCGAACCGACCCATACTTTCCCAACATTCGAAACCGATCATTGGGGAGGACTTTCAATTTGGCGCGGCAAGATAAATAAAACCTCCGGCTCTATTGTATTTGATAGAGAAGCACAGAGTGGAGATATCGAAGTCGTCATGGATATGGCATCGATTGATTTTGGATACGACCCAATGAACGAACGTGCGATTAACGATGTTCTGCATGTCGCTGAATTCCCCACCGCAACGTACACAGGAACACTTGCAGACTTTGCCGATGGCAACCCAACAGCTGTAGAGGGAACCTTATCGATGCACGGTGTAACCAAGGCCTTGAACTTGTCTATTGATCGATTCAAGTGCCAGCCGCACCACCGCACCAAAGTGGAAGTTTGCGGTGCCGATGCTTCCGCAACGCTTAACCGCGCTGACTATGGTATCGATTATGATCTTGCAAACGGATTCTTCCCCGAAGTGATGCTCCGGATTACAGTAGAGGCTCATCGACAGGAGTCATAGTAGCCATCGTAATTACACGACAAGGTTTCTAGTTATGCAATGATGCCGCGTTACGCGCGGCATTTATTTGCGCTGAAAATTCTCGCTTCTATTACTCGTACTTGCTAGCAATTTGGGGTGCCCAGATGATTAAACTACTAACAAACCTTTGGACCGCTCGCGCTCTGGTTATTCTCGGGCTTCTGGCTGGCTATATACCTATCGCCTTCACGTTCGGTCATATTGGGGATGCGCAACACCTGTTGATTGATTCTTCCTCGCATAGCTGGCATCACTTCTTTCGGGAAGGCGTGGGAGACCTTGGAGCCAGTGCGGTGATTCTATTTATCATGTTCGCTGCACCGCGTTTTCGAAACCCTGCGCTGTGGTGGGTCATGCTGATTACCATGTTCGGCTTTTACGCACCCTTTTGGGTCGGTGCTCCTTTCATGGACGAGTTAGCCGCGCCTAGTATGACCGCCGAAATAGCGCACCTTCGCATGGCAGTACCGGCACTGCTCGGCTGCTTCCTTGCCCGACGGCACTATTTTGCAGGATAAAACCTGACGATTATTCAGCAGCCAATTATTGCAGCACTTCAGGTGGCCTGAATGGCACAAATTTTACCAACCGCATGCGGGCGATCTCGCCCGCATAAATATTGCCAGCAAAATCAACACCCAGAAATTCGATATAGGCACCCACATCTTCGTCGCGCTGGGGAATAAAGTGGGTGACCCAAGCTTGTTCGGTATTCAGGCTGCCGATACGAATACCTTTTTCCCAACCTAAATTACTACGCCAATTATCCGGCTCACCAGTGCGGACGTTGCCGGATAACCCATCACCGGCATAAAGCACATTGTTTTGATCAATAAACAAACCACTGGGTTTACCATAGTGCGTCCAGATTTCCAGTAACTCTCCATCATTATTGAAAACCTGAATACGGCTGTTACCCCGGTCGGCAACCAACACACGTCCATTTGCGTCGATTTTTACATCGTGTGGGTCGCTGAAACTGGCCGCTTCTTTGCTTTCAGTCCCGACACCACCGCCAATCGCTAACAAAAATGTCCCGTCACTGGAAAATTTCACAAGCCGATTGTTGCCACCCCGGTGTCCGTCAGTAACCCAAATATCGCCATTTTCAGCGATCGCAACACCAGAGGGTCCATTAAAATGAGACTCGTCATCGCCCCAAACACCCGCTTCGCCCAGGCGCATTAGTACCTCGCCCTGTTTGTTGAGTTTTAGTACCTGATGCCCTATTCCCAGCTCTTCACCCGGCGTGGCGCGACGGTCGCCGTGCGAACCGCCTTCGGTAACCCAAAGATACCCTTCATGATCCAGCGCAAACCCATGAGGAAAACCAAACAGGCCAGCTCCAAAACTGTCGACCAGATTGCCTTCCAGATCAAATTTTAAAATGGGGTCAATATTGTTACCCGCACACTGATTGCCAGCACAGCGGTCTAAAAACCATAAGTGCTCGCCATCAGGGTCCGGAAAAACACCGCTAACCACACCAAATGGCCTGTCTTCGGGCAGGTTACCCCAACCCATCTGAACTCGGTAAGGATTGGTGGTGCTCGATTGCGCCAAAGAAACCTGGCTGATTAAGCACGACACCATGAATATCGCGACGGTCTGAGTAACATTAATCTTCTTCATTTTTTCCTCATTTGAATTCCTGAAAAGAGCTCGTTTTCTACCCCTTCTCGTCCTGGCACATAGTGCCCTAAAATTAGTTAATACACTCAAAGTCTTCCACTGTAGCCCCAGGCAAAGCTAGCCAGACTTTGGTAAGTTCTACGGGTTCAGTAAAACTGCTCGGGTCAGTAACGGTCATATTTAATCGCATACTTTTACCGTCTTCGCTGGGGACTGTACGTCGTCAGAACCTTTTGGACAGATCGGGTTCTAGTATAAGAGAGTATCCCGTCCATCAATTGAGTTGATTTGCTCGGTTAGCATAATGGTTTTGCTTTCGCATCGCCAAG
>JABJKL010000031.1 GCA_018660405.1 Pseudomonadota bacterium
CGACCGCATGCGAGCAATGCCGAACCGAGACGGTTCAAAGCAGGAAGGCTGCCAGGCTTGATCTCGATCGCCCGACGCAGCGGCGATTCAGCCTTCTCTTGTCGCCCGCTTTGCATATACAACAGGCCGAGATCCTCGAGAGCACCGGAATCATCAGTGGGAGAATGGCGCACCGCAGAATTTAGAAAACGTTCTGCTTTATCAACATTGCCTGACTCGATCGCAAGCAACGCGGATAAGCGCAAGGCCTTTACATGATGCGGCTGCAATTTTAGAACCTTTCGATAAAGCCGCTTCGCTGTCACACGATCACCACTGTGATGAGCAGATGCGGCGGTCGTGAAGGCTTTATCGATCGCTTCTGCACGAACAGCTGGGTCTTTTCTTTTCATAACGCTTTTTCTACCTCAATCGTTGCCGCCACACATGCAGAAGCAGTATAGAGCTTACATACCACCAGTGCTCTTTCAAGGTTTAAATGCCGTATTCAGAACTTATTCAATCTTCCAGGCACATAGTCTACATATGCGGTATACGCAAAATTAGCTTCTCTAACCAGAAAGCCGACAAGGGAGAACACTTATGTCGCGGCAGCGGAAACTACCTCAAATATTGCCAATTTAGTTCTGGCCCATAATAGCTATTAATTAACCAAAAAGTACGCTGTACCCCAAAATGGACAAACCGTATACTGCCCCCCCTATTGGAGTATCGGAAACAACTAATAACTATTTAGAGGCCACACATGAACATAATTCGATATTTAGCCATAACGGTTATTTGCTTAAATGCTTCGGTAGCAGCCGCACATCATAGCGAAGCAGCCTACAACCACGACATCATCACCGCTTTTGACGGCATTGTGACCGAAATTGGCTGGCGAAATCCGCACGTTTACATTTTTGTTGAAACAACTGACGAAAATGGTGACAAGGTCAATTGGAAGCTCGAAACCGGTTCAACACCGGTCATGGCACGCAGCGGTTGGACACAAGACTCTCTGGTCGTTGGCGACGTTATAAGTGTTCGTACGCACCCGGAAATACGCGCCGAAAACAAGGTCGGCATACTACTTTCTATTGAAAAAGAAGACGGTGGCATCCTCGCTCAAGTTGACAATTTGACGCAACCTGATATTGCTGCCCCCGGATTCAGTGGCATCTGGAAAAAGCCCTACACAGACGATAGCCCCTTCACACACAACCTGCAGAATTTAACGCTAACCGAGGCGGGAACAGCTGCACAAGACGCATACGACAGAGATCGTGATAGTCCGTTATCCCAATGCATCGGGTTCCCTGCTCCACTATTGGTTAACACGGGAACATTCGTATTTGAAATTGAGCTTCTTGATGATCGAATGATGATCTATAGTGAATATCTCGACTCTCACCGCACTATCTACCTTGATGGACGAGACCATCCGGAGAACGGCGAACGCTCGATCCAGGGCCACTCCATTGGACATTGGGAAGACGATGTTCTGGTTGTCGATACCCGTTTGTTTGCCGAGCACCGTACAGCCAACCGCAATGGTGTGCCTTCTGGCGCGCAAAAGCATGTGGTGGAGAAATATCGCCTGAACGACGACAAAACCAGGCTGTTGATTGATGTGTTTATGGAAGATCCGGAATACTTGACCGAAACATTCGAGGGCAGTGTTACGCAGCAATACACACCGAATCTGGAACGGCACGACTATAATTGTAACCCCACAGGGCTCTCGGGGTAATCATCTTAGGCATCTTAGGGGCCGTTTTCAGAAAACCAAAAAAAGCGCCGGGTTTATGCCCGACGCACTTTAAAAATCAGCTTCACAACGTCGGCAGATGCCGCCGTTAATCACACTCTCTGACCTGATTATTGTCCGAGTGTCTCCTCCAGCCAGCCACCGATAAATTCTGCAATTTCCTTGCTGTTCAATTCCAGCATCATCATATGCCCGTTGCCGGAGAAACCGACCTCTTCCAGGCGTACGTACTCGGTTTCGACCCCAGCCTGGTTTAACCAGTTGGCGAGACAATGATCCACTATCCTGTGATAGCCGCCATCGCCATTTATAAACAGCACGGGGATGTCTACAAGGTTGGCTAGCTGTCTGGCCGGCTCCTCTTGACGATAACATGGCACCAGATTCGGACCTTCCGCCTCGTCTTCCAGCACCACATTAAGTTCGCTCGAATCAGATATAGGAGGATCGTAAGTGATCGGCGTATTAGTCACGCCCCAAGCCATACCTCCTCTGTCGCGATATTCAACTGTGGCAGAATTGACTCCACGAATTGGCGGTGCAGCGGGTTCTGCCGTAGCAATGGCTACCACCGAATCTGGTCTTTCATCAGCGATATTCCAGCCAAACCAACCGCCCTGCGAATGGGTCAGCAGGATAACTGGCTCACCAATCAGGTCCAATAGGGCAACATTGGCATCGATCACCAGTCGATCCTGCCCAGCCCCCATAAATTGAACCTGTGTTCGGTTGAAGTCATCCATAATCGGATCGCCCATCTTGCCGGCTCCAGGCCACTGAGTATAATTTTCTGCCTGTGGGAAGTTTTCAACGGTTGGTGCAGTCCATATCCTTTCAAGCAACGGTCCCGACCGCATGTTCAAATCCCCATTTACCGTCGGCACATATTGTGATCGACCTCGCGCCGGAAAGTCCTGCAGGTATACTACGTAGCCCATTTCCAGGAAGTTATATGCCCATCCTGGCCGCCCATCCGGCGTCCAGAGCCAGTCGTAACCAGTCTGACCAGCCCCATGAAGGAAAACGATAGGGTGAGGGTGACGAATTTCTTTCGGCACCATAACCTCAACATACATCGCGCCGCCCATGGTTTCCATGCCTGGTTCGCCAACGTACTCGCCGCCAACATAGAAAGCTCCGTGTCGGGCAATATTGTCTGATGAAATCGTTCGTATCGATTCCGGTGGTTGCTGTGCCATGGCGGTACCCGCAAAAAGCAGGATAAAGCATGCTAGAATTTTTAATTTCATGTCAATCTCCGATTATGTTCTTTAAGTAATTAGTAACGATGTGATTTCAAATCACTCCCAGGCGGAATAGACAGGTATACCCACCATAGTCTCTGGCCTGGCTCCAGCTCGGGGACGATACTTCTGGACGCGGCCATTGCCGACTTCGGCAACGTAGAAGTTACCCTCTTGATCCACGCTCATTCCGTGAACCCCCCACTGCGCACCGGGAAAATTCCCGAACGTACCCCAGCTATACAGCAACTGGCCATCAAGATTGTAGCCCAGCACCTTGGTCGTCGCCCGGTCTGCAGCCCACAGGTTCTTGTCCGCACCGATATAAATCGCATGTATATCAGTAGGTTCCGGGCCAAAACTCCACTCGTCAAGATAGGTTC
>JABJKL010000245.1 GCA_018660405.1 Pseudomonadota bacterium
ATTAGAGCCATGCGGATATGCGAGCCGGGGATGTGGGAGTATGAGGTACGCGCCGAGCTTGAATGCGAGTTTCAAAAATCCGGCTCACAAATTCCCGCCTACACGTCGATCGTGGCAGGGGGTGAGAATGCATGCATACTTCATTATGTGGATTGCAATGAACAGCTCAAGGATGGAGATTTGCTGTTAATTGATGCAGGAGCCGAAGTGGATTGCTATGCCAGCGATGTGACCAGAACATTTCCTGTGAATGGCAAATACACGCATGAGCAGAAGACTGTGTATGAGATTGTGTTGGCGGCACAGCAGGCGGCTATAGAAAAGTCGGTGTCTGGCAACCATTGGAACGAGCCACATGATGCGGCCGTTAAGGTGCTGGTGGGGGGGTTGCTGGATATTGGTCTACTCAAAGGGGAGCTAAATGAGCTTATTGAGACCGAACAATACAAACGTTTTTATATGCATCGGTCCGGCCATTGGCTAGGCATGGATGTTCATGATGTTGGGGATTATAAGGTGGAGGGTGAGTGGCGTGCCTTAGAGCCGGGAATGACTTTTACTGCGGAACCCGGACTCTATATTCCCGCAGCTCCAGATGTCGACCCGCGCTGGCATAATATTGGTATTCGCATAGAAGATAACGTGCTTATTCAAAGGAAAGGTAATACTTTGTTGACGGAAGGTATACCCAAGAGTGTTGACGATATAGAGCATCTCATGGCTGGTTGAAAGAGCACTAGAACGATGGAAAATTTTGATGTTGCCATTGTCGGCGGTGGCCTGATTGGCGCATCGCTTGCTACCGCGCTGCAGCGATGCGGTATGCGGGTGGTTATGATCGAGGCTGCAGAACCTGTTCAAACGGAATTAGCCAGGGTGGAGCTGGATTCCAGAGTGATCGCTATTGGACACGCGGCGGTCAGATTAATGCAATTTTGCAATGCATGGCCGCTGTTAGACCCTGCGCGAGCAAGTGCGTACACCGAAATGCAGGTGGAGGCAGGTGCAACCGGGCGGCTGAGTTTTGATAGCAACGATATTAATGCCGACGGCTTTCCAGATTGTCTGGGTTACATCGTTGAAAATCAGGTGCTTCTAGCAGGTTTGCAGTTAGCCGCAGAGGCTTGTGGTGTTACGTGCTATTACCATACTACGGTGAAGGAAATTCTCGAACAGGATAATCGTGTTCAGGTCGTTACGAATGACGCTGAGATAACCGCAAATCTGTTGGTGGCGGCCGATGGCGGTTCCTCGTGGGTGCGCGAGCACATGGGCATTGGCAAACAGCAGCTATCTTTTGATCAGTTAGGACTGGTAGCACGAATTCGTGTAACACAGCCTCGTGAGAAAACGGCTTGGCAGCGATTCATGGAGGAGGGACCGTTGGCTTTGCTACCGATGTCAGATGGTGCCTATTCGATCGTTTGGAGTATGCGTAGTGAATGTGCGAAGCAAACTATGGCTATGCCTGCCGAAGATTTTGAGGATAGATTGACAACCGCTACGCAAGGCAGATTTGGTGCTGTTGAATTGCTCGATAAAGTTCGTGGTTTCCCACTGGTTAGTAAACGGGCAGATCGATACTTTAGTGGGCGAGTAGTCTTATGCGGTGATGCTGCGCACCAGATCCACCCATTGGCTGGCCAAGGGGCAAATCTCGGGTTCAAAGATGTGATAGCGTTGACCGATCAATTATTGGCCGCTAAACAGTCCGGAAAAGACCTGACGAGTCCCAGACACCTGAGGATCTATGAACGGGCGCGAAAAGCAGACAATATTATTACCGATGGTTTAATGCGTTCACTGCATCATATGTTTGCGGGTCGAATGAACATCGCGGCACCATTGTTTGCGCGTGGGATGGGTTTGTTCAATGCTTTGCCGTCGGTTAAACACTGGCTGGTAGGGCATGCTGTGGACAGTGAGCCCGTGTCAGATCAATTGCAGGTGCTTGGTTATTCTCCCAACCCGGATTCAGGGCGCGTTTAGCCAAGTACACTGTCCCGATTAAAGTGTCGAGTTCAGAGCTTACCAGAAGATTCAAGACAAGACGCAGTCCGCAGGCAATGTCTAGATATTGCCAAGGGCTGCAACGCCGCATTGAGTCTTCTGGTAAGCTCCCTTTGGGCGGGCCGATAAGCCGTCGTCCGCGTTGTTGCGCCTCTTGGCAAGGACTTGGCCATTCCCGGCGAGACGCGCCTAACGGTCAACAGCTTCTCGGCCCGCTGAACCCGACAGTTTAATCGGGACAGTGTACTAGTGAGTATTCTAAATTTAACTGCAATTTTACTGAGCCTGGCGGCGATATTTGCCTGGTTTAATCATCGTTTTATTCATTTGCCAACAACCATCGGCGTAATGCTTATTGCCCTGGTATTCGCGGTTATCCTGTCGGTTGGTGGCAAGCTCGGTTGGATGTTCGCGCAGAATATCGCGGAAATAATTGCTGACATTGATTTTTCCTACGTCGTGCTCAATGGCATGTTGAGCTTTTTGCTGTTTGCCGGCGCTTTGCATGTGGATCTTGATCAATTGGCCGATAAGAAGTGGTTGATATTCACGCTCGCAACAGTCGGTGTGATTACCTCAACTGCACTGGTCGGTGGGGTAATGAATCTGTTATTGGGTTTTATAGGCCTGGATGTCAGCCTGCTTTACTGTTTGCTGTTTGGCGCGTTAATTTCTCCAACAGATCCTATCGCCGTGATGGCCACCTTAAAGAAAGTTGGTGTAAAAAAATCTTTGGAAACCAAGATTGCAGGCGAATCTTTGTTTAATGATGGCGTTGGCGTGGTGGTTTTCCTTGTGTTGCTTTCAATGGTCGTTGGGGACGATCACCAGTCGGTCGGCGCGATAGCGTTATTATTTGTCGAAGAAACTGGCGGTGGAATTATTTTTGGGCTTGCGCTTGGCGCCTTGGCTTATTATTTGCTTAAATCGATAGATAGCTATCAGGTTGAGGTTCTTATCACTTTGGCCGTTGTGTTAGGAGGGTATGCGCTAGCGACAAGTTGGCATTTGTCAGGCCCGATTGCGGTTGTGGTTGCTGGGCTATTGATAGGCAACCACGGTCGTTCAGAAGCGATGTCAGAAACGACCGTTGCTCATGTCGACAAATTTTGGGAGTTGGTGGACGAGATACTAAATATTGTTCTTTTTGTTCTGCTCGGCGCTGAGGTGATATTACTGAGCGTACAAGTCGAATATTTTGTGGCCGGATTAATGGCGATTGTGGCTGTGCTCTTGTGCCGATTTATTAGTGTTTGGATACCTGTAAAAGTGTTTAGTTTGCGTGCGCAGTTCACTCCACATCTGGTAAAAATTCTGACCTGGGGAGGCTTGCGAGGCGCGATTTCAGTGTCCTTGGCGCTACTATTACCGTCTGGGGCTGAAAGAGACTTATTCCTGACAATTACCTACATAATTGTGGTGTTTTCGATAGTCGTACAGGGCTTGACTTTCGGCGCGGTAGTGACCCGACTGACCAACGAACATTAACACTAGTTTAGATGTTGCAATAAAAGGGGTTTTCAACGTTTCAAACTGTTGGTAGGGTGAAGTTCTAACTATAGACAAAAACAGTGAGCGTAGGGCGACCGAAACAATGATTGTGAACGTTTGGGCTTTTGCTGTTATTGCCTTCGCCAGCTGAAATTATTCGGCGAGGCGCTAAAAGGTAGAGGTGCATTGTAGATGGATTTTCTTTCAGTGGGGTTGCTAATTCGTAAGTTCAGCACACCGGGATTACTGGGACTGGTTCTGCTGTGCAATAGCGTCCAAATCGGTGCGCAAGAGTCTGACTACCAAGAGTCTGACTACAGCGACTCTGACTACAACGACAATGAACTCACACCGATCCAGCAAGCAATTTTACAGGCCGACGGCAAATTACAGGATGACGCGAATTTACAGGATGATGCCAACCTGTTTGTGCTAGATGCTGAACTGGAGACAAGCCAGGAACTCCAACGAAAACGAAATTTGCTGGAGCATCAAATAAACCAGTTAGAAATAGAGTTCGGTCCCTACTACCTGGAATTGGCCGAGCCACTTCTTGAGTTGGCTGATGTGTTCCGAGAATTAGGTGACACAGAAGCGAGTGTTGATCTGCTTGATCGAAGCCTGCATATGATTCGGGTAAATACCGGCCTGGATTCAATAGAACAAATGTCAATTTTGCGCTTATATGCAGAGGCGCTCAGTGCCGATGGTGAGTTTGAGAAGGCCGAGGCGAAGCAGTTTCAACTATTTCAAATAGCGCAACGCGAATTAGAACCGGGCAGCGAGGAGTTCCTTGGCATTGTTCACGAATTACGAATCTGGCACGCAGATCGTTTTCTATCGGCGCGCGCGGGGTCGTCTAATCGGGATTTGGTGGGTGCATATTCACTATCCTTAAATCTGGACAGGGCCCTGGACTATAAGTATTCGGTTCACATGGTGGCTGACGACGGCTCAACGCAACGGATCATTACAGCCAATCGAGAAACTCAGGATAATCTCCTGTGGATGATGTCTTTGGACTATTTGCTGTTTACACGCGGATTTTCTGAGCGTGACGAATCATATCGAAGATACGATCTCACGTTATTATCTCGAATGAACGCACGCCAATCCAGCGGCTATGCGAGTGAAAACGCTTTTTATAACGATCCGCAAAACAACTATCGGCGCGGTAGATCAAGAGCCAGCGCGCTGGTGGCGATGACTGAAAAATTAGATGGTTCGGGCTCGATGAATCATGTGTTGGCTCAAGTGATATTGGCTGACTGGTCCACACTGTTTAACCGTCGTTTGGCTGCGCAACAAGCTTATGCCAAGGCTCGCGCGCTGGCTACGACCTCAGAGGTTAGAGATTCACTAGAACGCATTTTCTCTTTACCTGGCGAGTTACCGGTGTCAAAACTTGATGTTGAAACGTTCTATAATTTATCGATTGGGGAGGATGAAATAGATTCAATTGGCGAGGTTCAGGAAGCGTTCATCAAGTTCACTTATAGTATAAGTGCTGGTAGGCGGATATATGAGGCGGAAATTCTTGAGACAAATCTCCAAGATCCTGACCAGGCTTTGCGGCGTGTTCTTCGCCGAATGCGTACAGTATCAGTTCGACCGGTAGTGGGTGAAAAGGGGTTTGTTGAAAGCAAAGGCCTTGTGCACACTGTGTATTTTAACGATATGGCAATGATCGATAAACTGGCCGAATTCGATGACGATTCTTCAGTGGGCGAAGAGGTCAGTGCTGAAACGGGTCAATCAGCCGAGGACCAAACAGGCATGGCGCGCCCCAACGAACAGAGTCAAAGCCAGCGCGCGCCCGAAGTATTGGACTTGAAGGAGCACTAGTGAACCGTTTGCCATTATTGATTTTTGGGCTACTTTGCGGGTGTGTTATGGGCGCCGGGTCAGAAGTTGTGGACGCACAAGATATCCCGCAATCTTCATCGCAAACTTTGGAAGATGATTTTGAAACTGTGGGTCAGGATTTTGATGACCTGATCATTCGAGAGCGAGAAGCGATTTTGGAAAGTGAAGGTATTGGCGATGCCGTGCTTGGGCCGGAACTTGATCCTGGGCAAGCGGGTGAAATTATTTCGTTGGAAGATCTGGTGGATGTTGGGGTGGAAATAAGAGGTATACCCACTCCGCCATCGGCTTCAGGTAGTGGCCAACAAGATGGTCAGTCCGGCGAGCAAGGCCAAGACGGAGAACAGGGAGAACAAGGCGAGCAGGGTGAAGGAGACGAGCGGGGTGAAGGAGACGAGTCCGGGGATCAGAGTCAGAGTTCTGGCGAGGGCGGTGGTCAACCGGGTGGCTATCAACCTGGTGGTGCTGGTGGATCAGAGGAAGAGGGCGGCGACCAGACGCCCGATGACATTCCCGATGGGCAGGACGACGATATTGTTGCCCGTCAATTGCGTGAATTGGCAGAGAATGAAACTGACCCAGAGCTCCAAGAGCGGCTATGGGAAGAGTATCGTAAATATAGAGCGGAAAATTAGATAAGGAGGATCTTATGATCAGACGAATTTTAATGATGGGGTTGGCGGCTGGGTTGGTAACTTTTCTGAGCGCTTGTGCTACGTATACTGTTCGTACGACCGACCAAACGCCGCTGCAACCGGCGACCGTCGCGCACGAGGAGCAAGCCATATATTTGGATGTTGGTGTAGTCGCGATGGATCCGGGAATGGATGTCAGTGCAGAAAATGAAGAAGTGATTTTCCCTGAGATTCGGATCGCAGAAGCAAATTATCATGCGCAAAAATTGGTCGCCACCATACAACGCAGCGGTCACTGGGGTGCGGTACGGGTAGTGCCGAACCCTGA
Source organism: Pseudomonadota bacterium (assembly GCA_018660405.1). Classification (GTDB taxonomy): domain Bacteria; phylum Pseudomonadota; class Gammaproteobacteria; order Arenicellales; family Arenicellaceae; genus UBA10349. The sequence continues at coordinate 6,331 of JABJKL010000245.1, forward strand.
CGTTCTTACTGAGGTTCAGGTCGATGGTAAAATTCTGAAGTCCGACGGGGAATCACTGGAATTACAAATTAAAGTTACTGACGCGTCCGGACAGCGGTGGTTTGATCGTAAATTTGTCGAGGTGACAAGTAAGCTTTCCTACGATCAGCAGCAATTGCGTCGGGCAGACCCCTTTGGGGGAATGTATAACCAGATTGCAAATGCGATGGCAGAATATCTCAGCAAACAAAGTGTGCAAGAGCTGAACAATGTGCGAACCGTAACCGAATTGCGGTTCGCGAGCGATTTCTCGCCAGAGGCTTTCGGTGGTTATCTCACTCAGAGTAGAAATGGCCGTTATAGCTATAATCGACTTCCGGCAGAAAATGACCCTGCGGTTGAAAAGATACGCTTTATTCGGGAGCGTGATTATCTGTTTGTCGATACCTTGCAAGAGTATTACGACATTTTCAGTCGCGATATGGAGGGCCCTTATAACGAATGGCGAAAGGCCAGCTATGACGAAGTGCAGGAGTTGCGCGAACTAAAACGACGCTCTACTCTCGAGATGCTGGCAGGGGCAGCGGCCATTGTCGGCGGGATTGCCGTGGCAGCAACTACCCGAAATGCCGCAGGATATATTGGTGGTGCGTCTGTGGCCTCTACGGGGGGATTTCTGCTTCGGCGGGGGGTTGAAACCCGAGATCAAATGTCGACTTCAATCGATGTGTTGCAGGAATTGGGGGCGTCTTTACAGTCAGAGGTAGAGCAACGTGTGGTTGAGCTGGATGACCGTACGGTACGGTTAACCGGTTCTGTGAATGAACAGTACGAGCGTTGGAAGGAGATTTTGCAGGAGATTTATAAAGATGAATATGGTGAGATCCAAGCGCCTGCGGATGCCGGTTAACGTTGCTCGTCGGCGATCCGATTGAACATTTTAGGGATAGGTGATTTTGATGGTGGCGCGTAGCAAGGGAAGGAGTCTCCAAGAGGCAAAATTAGATGCTCGAGAGGTTAGTCTCAGCACGGTTAGTGCTGAAACAAACAGGAAAAACCATCCAAATCTATTTCTGTTTGGAGGCGTAGCTGCTGGTATCTTGCTACTGGTTTTGCTCAGTTTGTGGGAGCCGAAATCGCTGCAGTTGGATTCAGACGAAATTACGGTAGAAGTACGAGAGTCACTAATTAGTGAAACTAACGTTTCCGATGGGGCCCGGGATCCGCTTCGGCAAGTTACCGATTCAACGACGAGCTTTGAGGAGGCTGAGCAAGCCAGATTGAGGCGATCTGCACAAGATAAACTTGCCCAGTTAATGCTTTTGCAAGAAGCGTTGGCCGAACTCAACGTAGACAAATGGGCGGTCAACAGGCTTAACGAACTTGTAAGAAAGGCCGAATCTGGGGATCGAGCCTATCGTGATAGTGATTACTCTGTGGCAAATACTGCTTATGGCGATGCGCTTGAGATTGCCGAATCTCTCAAAGGGCAAAGCCCTCAGGTACTTGATGAGTCGATCCAAGCAGGACGAGCCGCCTTGGAGCGCATGGATCGCAATGGGGCAAAAGAAGCGTTTGCCCGTGCACTTTGGATTGAGGTCGAGAATGTGGAGGCTTTATCGGGTCTGCAACGCGCAGAAGTGCAAGATGAATTAGCGCGCGGAATGCTCGAAGTTCAGGGTCTCCAGGCTGCTGGCGATCTAAATCAAGCCCTTGATGCGAGCAAAGATCTCGCCTTGATTGATCCGTTGAGCGAGCCCGTAAAGCGAATTCAGAAGCAACTTGAACAATCTATTTTGGAGCGAGATTTCACTGCAGCAATGTCCAGCGGTTACCGTTACCTGGATAGCGAAGAGTTCGCCGCAGCACGAGACGCCTTTGAACGAGCACGAAAACTTCGCGCGGATTCAACTGAGGTTAGCGTGGCCCTGCAAAGCGTGAGTAACGCAGAGATAGTCCAACGAGTCGACCTACTCGCCGGGCGCGCTCGCCAAGCGGAGTTTGATGAAGATTGGCAGCAGGCGGTAGAAGCTTATACCCAGATACTGAAGCTCGAGTCCGGTAGTATTGATGGATTAATCGGCAAGGCGAGAGCCGAGGCGCGGTTGACACTGGATCGAAAACTACTCGCCTATCGACGTGACCCCGATAGCCTGCTCGAGCCAGTGGTTAGAGAGCAAGCTTACGCCACCCTGGGTGAGGCGAGAGCATTACCTTCAGCAGGTGTTCGTTTGTTTGAACAAATAGCTAATTTAGAGGCCGAACTGGATAAGCTTATTGGCGAAGTAAGGGTGCGGTTGATTTCTGATGGCGAGACTAACGTTAGAATTCTCCGTCAATCCCAACTCGGAGCGTTTCGACAAGAGGAATTAATACTGACCCCAGGAAAATATATTGCGGTGGGATCAAGAACCGGCTATCACGATGTGCGACTGGAAATTATTGTTCGTAATGGGGTTCCGCTAGAACCGGTAACAATAGCCTGCACAGAGGTTATTTAATCATGTTGAAGGAGCGCTAGATGTCAAGCTCATCAATCCGGCCGTTGACGCCTACGCCGTTTGAACCGACCTCGATAGATAGGTTCGCGGACACGCCGAACTATAGTCGATATTTTGTTGGGTTCGCGATAGCACTGGTGGTGAGCATCTTACTATTTATCTTGTTGGCGCGTTCAGTCTATATAGACGTGGAGCCCATCGACGGAGTAGTGCAATTGGATGGTGTATTTTCTATTCCTGTCGGCGAACGGTATTTGGCAATTCCGGGTAGCTACCGCATTGGGGTAAGTAAAGAAGGTTATGTAGGAGCTGATGACGAGGTGGACGTTTCCTGGGAGGGTGTGCAGAATTTTCACTATCGTTTGGAGAAATTGCCGGGATCTTTGAGTTTATCGGCTACCGATGGCGCTCATGGTTTGGTCTATCTGGATGGTCGTTTACGCGGACGATTGCCGCTGCAAATTGACGAACTGGCTGCCGGAACGTATCGGTTGCGAGTGGATGCTGATGGTTATTTGCCATTGAACCAGGAATTGCTGATTGAAGGATTGGGAAAGCAGCAAGACGTTGAGCTGACGCTGATAGCCAATGGTGCATATCTGTCTGTGGAGTCTAGCCCGGCTGGTGCGACATTTTCGGTCAATGGTAAAGCAGTGGGTAACACGCCGTTCAAGGGAGTTATTTCTCCAGGCAGCGCAGCGTTAAAATTGATTCATAAAGGCTATCAACCGTGGGATGACCTGGTGATAGTAAAAATAGGTGATGATATAAACCTGGGGGAAGTCACCTTGTTACCTGCGCCCGGAGAACTTGAGGTGAGATCAACACCGAGCGGTGCTGCGGTGACTTTGAATGACGAGTACCGTGGCACCACACCGCTGACGGTCACTATGCCCGATGATTCCGAGCATCAAATAGAAATATATAAAGACGGCTATCAACGCTTGGTGCGTCGGATGAGTATTGCCAAGCAATCAACCGAGCGCATGGATGTCGAGTTGGCACGCAGTTTGGGGGCGGTGGCTTTTGAGTCTAATATAGAAGACGCTGCGATCATTATTGACCAGCGGCCGTTCGGCAAAGTCAATCAAACGATAACCCTGCCGACCCGTGCACATCAGGTGTTGATTAGAAAAAGTGGCTATCGTGATTTTACCGGCACCGTCACCCCAAGGGCGGGTGTTGAACAATTGGTTCGCGCGGAATTGATTTCTCTGTTGGAAGCAGCTTCGCCATTGGCTCTGGTTACCAAAAACAGTATCGGCATGCAACTCAAGTTATTGCGTCCAACGAATACCTTCCAGATGGGAGCGCCGCGCCGCGAGCAGGGCCGTCAAGCAAATGAAGTGGAGCGGACCATTAAATTGAGCCGACCTTTCTATATATCGACGCACGAAGTGACCAACACGGAGTTTAAACAGTATTTGGTACAACACAGCAGTGGCCGGGTCGGCGACCAGAGTTTGGATCAAACATCACATCCGGTTGTGAATGTCAGTTGGGATCAGGCTGCCGGGTTTTGCAATTGGTTGAGTCGTCGCGATGGGCTTGAATTGGTTTATGAGATCAGCAATGGCGTGGTTGCATCTTCGAAGCTTGAAGCAAACGGTTATCGCTTGCCTACAGAAGCAGAGTGGGCTTTTGCAGCAAGATTTTCAGACCAGGGGATGCAGCGCTATACCTGGGGGGATAGTCCAGCGCCGAGTGCTGATAGCGCGAATATTGCCGACGAAAGTGCGATCAAATTTATCGCACTAATATATAAGGATTATAGAGATAGTTTTTCGCTAACGGCACCCGTCGGCAGTTTTACTCCGAATCAGCATGGCTTATTTGACATATCCGGCAATGCCTCCGAGTGGGTCCATGATTTTTACGAAGTTAAGGTGATTGCTCCAGGTGTGGTTGAGACCGATCCTGCTGGTGCCGAGCGCGGTCGATATCATGTGGTACGTGGCTCGGGCTGGAAACATTCTGGTTTGACTGAACTGCGATTGTCGTTTCGAGATTATAGCGATACCCCAAGAAATGATTTGGGATTTAGGGTGGTGAAATGGGCCAACTAAAGATGCCGGGCACCCTATTGTTAATTGGTGGATTGCTGCTCTTATGGGTTGCAACAATTGCGTTCGCTCAAGAGGAGGAAGGCTCGGCCGAAGAAGAGGATCGTATCGTGATTCCTGAGGATGATTTTATTCCAAGTGAACAAATTTCAGAGGACAATGCCGTGCCGTTTCCGGTGGACATATAACTTTAACGGGCATCAACTAACACCAACCAGCACCAACAATCCAAGCTTAATTGGCTGTATGAAAATTATCTAATTATGAAAATATTATCTTCGAACCAGAACACCGCCAAGTCTGAGCTTATGTATCAATTAGTAGCCTTGCTTGTCGTAACGATTGTCGTACATGCGGTTTACGTCACAATAATCCGGCCGCAGGCAGAGTCAATGGTTGCTGAGCAACTGGCACGACAAGAGGTTGGCGAAGTTTACGAAGTCCCGCGTTCACTGGTTATCATTTTGAAAGACTTTGAACAAGAAGCGTGTTTTATTCTAATGTTTTGGTCGTTGATTATCATGTATCGAAAATCGCAAGAGGTTGGCAACGAGCGTTCGATAATGGATCGCGCCTTGCTCGAAATTCCTGATGGGACACGGGTTTTGCCCGAAGATGCCCGCCAGCTTGCCCGCCCCATTGAGGCCCTGGCTGACGAAGAACAGGATTGGCTGCCGGCAAGAGCGATGGCGTCGGCTTTGCAACGGTTTGCGGCCATGCGCGATATAGGCAGTGTGTCCACCGTAATACGCGAGGTCTGCGATAGTCACTCCGAGCGGTTGGATTCTGAGTTGGCGATGATTAGATATATTGGTTGGGCCATTCCTTCAATCGGATTTATCGGCACTGTGCGCGGTATCGGTGAGGCTCTGGGTCGCGCACACGAAGCGGTACAGGGGAATATTTCCGGTGTTGCTGCCAGCCTTGGGGTGGCTTTTAATTCGACGTTTGTGGCCTTGCTGTTAAGCATAGTGCTAATGTTTTTTATGCATCAACTTCAATTGCAGCAGGAGCGTTTGGTTCTGGATACCGAGAAATACTGCGACAAAAAATTGTTACGTTTTCTGAAGGTGGTCGCTTAATGACCCAGCCCACCGTATTCGAATTAAACGACGCGCGCCTTCGCTGGGTTGCTGGCGATAAGGTGGTCGAGAGCATTGGCATGGCTTTGGTTGAAAGCGATGGCGCGGTGATTTTTGGTGATGGCGCGGTGGTACAAAGTCGCCTTCAACCGACGCATATTTCGAGCGAGTACTGGCACCGCCTGGATACTCAGCCGATAAAGGCTCGGGCTGGCGCTATTCAGCACCACGCAGATTTAGTGTATGCGCAGTTAATGGAGTTAAAAGGTAGCGCGCCAAGCGAGGCCCCGGTGGACATCATTGTGCCTTCGAGTATGTCCGAGTCACAGCTATCAATGTTGTTGGGAATAGCCCAGCATGCGAAGTTGGAAATCGGCCGAGTCGTCGATCGTGCGGTGCTTGAAACAGCTGCGGTGAGTGAAGACGCTGAGTCGGTAATTCATCTTGAAATGACCTTGCATCAATGTGTTGTCAGTCGAGTGGTCAAACACGACGGTTATTGGGAGGTGCAGGAAATAAAACCGGTGTCTGGTTCAGGTTATCTGGATTTTCTGGAGTTTTGGTCTCGCGGTGCCGCTGAGTTGTTTGTTAAAGAAACTCGTTTCGACCCGCTACACGATGCACAGAGCGAGCAAACCTTGATCGATCTGCTCAATAAGTCTTTTGACGCAGGAAGCTTAACTCGTGGATTAACCATGGAGTTGTCCGGTCGCCGGCTTGAAGTTACTTCCGCCAAAATAGAGCAATGGGGTATTGCGCCTCTTGGCCGCATAGCCAAGGCGGTTGATGAACTCGTTTTGGGGGAAGGGTCGGGAGCGATGCAAAATTCTCTAGCGCATCAGAAGTTTTGTTCCGGTCTGGTGTCAGAGATTCCGGGCATGCGCGGCACTATTTCAGAATTCGATAAGGTGCACACACGTCACCAATGGATAGACGAAATGTTGGAGCCTGCCGTAGATGGTGGCGTACACGTCACCAATATACTCGCGCGTAAGAAGGGACAGACTGCGCATAAGAGTAATGGTGCTAATAATAGTATGGATGTTGGAGATTCAAGCGCTACTGAAGTGTTGGTTGATCCAACGCATCTATTAGTTGGAACACATGCCCTGCAACTAAGTGACACGAATATACTTACGGTTCAAGGCGGAGAGTTGTCGCTTGAGCCAGCTGAGCGGTCAGTCGACCAGCACGGCGTGCAAGCTTGTCTGCTACGAGGCTCGCAAACAGGTTACGAAATTACCGGGCAATTGGATGGGGTTTTACTTAATGGGCAGAATGCGCTGCCGGGTGCATTACATTTAGGCGATAAACTAACCATTGATGGCATGGACGCATTACTGATTCGAGTTACCTGATATGGCGAAGGCAAAACGAAAATTTTCAACGTTTAGCCTGTCATTTTTGGACATTATGTCTTGTGGTCTTGGCGCTGTGGCTTTGCTGTTTTTGATCATTAAGCACGATATCGACAATCGGCCTGCCCCGGTTGCGCCGATGCAAGCAGAGGTCAATTTGCTTCAAGAGGAGATTACCGAGGGTCGTAAGGACTTGGTGCTTGCGCGCAATACTGTCGATGAGGTCGACGATCGTTTGGCCACTGCGCTGGGTCGGGCGCGACGTATTCAGGAACGAATAGATGAACTGCGAGCGGTGATCGAAGCCGAAAATCCGAGCATAACCGGAAATACACTCGAAGAACTTGAGGCAGAGATCGCTGCGTTGGAACAACGTACTCGTGAACTGGAGAATGATCCAGGGGATAGTTATATCAGGGCGATTCTGGGTGAGGGGGATCGACAATATTTGACAGGTCTTAAGACGGGTGGCAGAAATATCCTTATTTTAGTGGATGCCTCAGGCAGCATGCTTGATCGCACCATTGTTAATATTATTCGGCGTCGTAATATGAGCGATTCCGAGCAACGTAGCTCGGTTAAATGGCAACACGCGCTCGATACCGTTGAGTGGATCGTGTCGCGTATGCCACGCACCAGCCAATACCAAATTTATTTATTTAATACAGATTACGAATCTGCCTTGCCAGGTACCGAGGGTGAGTGGTTGGAAGTAAGTGATCGAGCAGAGTTAGACAACGCGGTAGCGAACATGCGTGACAGAGTTCCTGCTGGTGGTACTAATTTGGGAAATATTTTTGATGCAGCCGCGAGTATGTCGCCGATTCCAGACAATGTATTTTTAGTGACGGATGGCTTGCCTACCCAGGGTCAGAGAGAATCTAAAAATGGCACCGTTACTTCAGCGCAACGTTATGGTTTTTTTCGAGAAGCTATCGAACGGCTTCCACGAGGAGTGCCGGTCAATACCATTTTACAGCCCATGGAAGGTGATCCGATCGCGGCGTCCGCATTTTGGCGATTGGCGGTAATAACCAACGGTGCATTTATGAGCCCTGCGCCAGATTGGCCATAGTGAATAGGGAGAGTGGATTGAGGTTGAGCTATGAAAAAGACTAGATCTCAATCAGAAGATGCCAGCATTTCCTTTTTGGACGTAATTTGTTGCGGTTTTGGCGCCATCGTTTTGCTAATGATGATAACCCGCACAATGCCGCCCAATTCGCTTGAACAAGGCGAGCCAGAAGAGGGGAAAGTGGCAGATTTGCAAGCGACTCTATTTGAAATTCGTGGCGAGACCACCGTGTTGAATCGAGATATGACGGTTAAACAAGAGCAATTATCTGAATATATTGAGAAAATCGCGATTCTGACCCAGCAGTTTAATGCGATGCAAGCGGCATTAGATGACAGCGGCGGAGAAGAAGATGAGCAATCCAGCGAGCTTGAACAACTGCTGGCGGCGCGACAAAGCATGACAGAAGAAATGGAAAGGCTGCTGGCTGATAGGGAAATTCAAAACCAGGATCTTGTCGGTGGCATCCCCGTGGATAGTGAATATATTGTGTTTATTATCGATACCTCGGGCAGCATGCAGTCTGCCGCGTGGGGTAAGGTGATCGATGAAGTTGTTGCAACGCTAGACGTTTACCCTGTTGTTAAAGGCATACAGGTGATGAACGATATGGGCGACTATATGTTCAGTCAGTATCGTGACCGCTGGATACCTGATACACCTGAACGGAGAACGGCGATTATACGAACCTTGCGCGCCTGGCGTCCTTTCAGTAATAGCAGTCCGGTTGAAGGAATTCAAGCCGCCATCCGTTCTTTTTATGATGAGAACAAAAAAATTAGTCTCTATGTTTTCGGTGATGACTTTACCGGTGGCTCGGTGGCTCGCGTGGTCAAGACTGTTGATCGTTTGAATCGTGAGCGTTTTCCTGGGCAGCGGATGGTTCGCATTCACGCGATTGGTTTTCCGGTATATTACATGGGACAACGTGCGCAGCCAGCGAGTAGTATTAGATTTGCGGCGTTGATGCGAGAATTAACATGGCGCAATGGAGGTACTTTTGTGGGCTTAAGTGGTCTTTAATGAGAAAGATGGATAGATCAGCTCGTAATTTCCGATTTAGTTTCCGATTAAGCCCTCGATGGGTTTTTCGCTTTTTGGCATTGTCTTTGATGGCAATTGTCGTTGCTGGTTGCGGTGGAACCACGGTGGTAACTACTGACGAATACCCAAATCCCTTACTGGACAAATATCCATATTCGGCAGGGATGGTGATTTCAGCTGAGTTTGCTTCGCAGATTTATCAAGAGACTAATAAGGAGCGAGGGGTGAAATCGGTTGATTTGGGCCCGGCTCAGACCGCTATTTTACGAAACGTACTTAGTGCTATGTTTACCGGGTTTGAGAATTATGAGACACGACCTGAATCACTGGACGTAGATTTACTGTTTGAACCACGTCTGGAAGATTTTCAATATGCGCTGCCGTCAGAGACCAGCGTGGAAGTTTTAGAGGTATGGGCAAAATACGCGATACGGATTTCAGATCGGAGTGGTCGCGAGATTACAGATTGGGCTGTCACGGCCTATGGGAAAACCGACCAGCGGTTTATGGCGAGTAGAGGGACAATATTTGGTGACGCAGTTCGAGTAGCTGTGCGTGATTTGGGCGCCAATATGATATTGGGATTGCCGCGAGACGATGGCTTCAAATCCTGGCTTGACGACCAGAGCAAGGTGAGGGCTCCATGATTCGTGCGGTAAAAATTTACCTGCTGATGGGGTTGTGTCTGTTAGTTGTTGCGTGCTCTACAGTAAACGTGGAAGAAAACCGAATAGAAACCACTGTGCTGGAAAGTAGCGAATCGATTGTGGTGCTCGGTCGACGACATGCCAGCAGCTACAACACCGAAATCGATTTGGTGAGCTGCGTTGCCAGCCATGTTGGTCGTAACGGCACGCGGGTGATTGGTGAGGCAGAGCTGTCGGATCGACTATATCCGTGGCTCGAACCTCGCATCGCTCCGATCAAAATAGAAGCCATGTTGTTTATGATGAACCGTCCCAAAGTGCGAGAAAGTCTCGATGCTATGAATTTACGTTATGTTGTCTGGGTAGACGGTTCGACTGAAACCACAGACAAATCGGGTTCTGTGAGTTGTGCGATTGCGCCGGGATTCGCGGGTTGTTACGGAATGGGTGTTTGGACCAACGAGTCTGGTTACGACGTTTCAATTTGGGATATTGAAACTATGCGTGAAATTAGTCAGATTATAGTGAATGCGGAAGGAACCTCGTATCTGCCAGCGATAGTTGTACCGATACCCATCATCGCTCGTGTTCAATCCAGTGCCTGTAACGGTATAGCGAGTCAGGTGAGTACTTATTTCAGGGGTGAGACCGGTGAAACGCCAAACTAGCTTAATTATTCATGTATTGACGTGTGCTTCTATTTTATTGGGATTTGTTACATCTGTTCAATCTGCCGAGGAACTAGAGGATGTTGGTACCTATGAAAAGCTGCACCGGCAGTATATTTCGGAAAACCCACTCTACCCGGATACTCAAGTGCAGGCCTATATCAATAAAGTTGGGCAGCGAATGGCAGCCGTTAGTAAGTCCGGGAATATTGATTATCAATTTTTCCTGGTAGACAGTTTTGATGTTAATGCGTTTGCCGCCCCCGGCGGATATATTTATTTTCATCGGGGTTTGCTGGTTCAGTTGAAGACCGAAGCCCAGTTAGCCGCGGTGTTAGGTCACGAGGTAGGGCATATCGCGGGTAAACACCATTCACGCGGTAAGGTGATGCGGGGAGGCGGAACTTTTTTAACTATTTTAACCGCCATCATGACCGGCAGTGGCGATGCGATGGAGGCAGCAGACTTGATGTCGCAAGTATCGGCTTCCGGCCACCAGCGGGAATTGGAGATGGAGGCCGACGAGTATGGTCTGGAATATCTTGGCAAGGCAGGCTATGACCCCAACGCGATGCTCGAGGTGATCCAGATATTGCGTACTAACCGACGTTTTGTCGGTGATATTGCCGCCGGTGAGGGTAAAACGCCCAGGACTTACCACGGCGTGTTTGCGACCCACCCGCGTGATGACCAACGGCTACGGCGAGGTGCGGCAGGTGTATCTGATGAAGTTGTCAATATTAGGTTTACCGACGACGGGGAGTTTCGCGCTGCACTGGATGGCATGCTTTATGGGGGAGGGACGATGCCTCAGAATGTGCCCAAACCTGAAGCCGGTTCGGTTGTCGACAAAGTTAACAAATATTCGATTTTATTTCCAGATGACTGGACCACTGAATTGGGCCCACCGCTACGCTCAACGTCCGAGAAAGAGAACGAGTGGATAGAGTTACGTGTGAGCACTCGAAACGGCAGCAAGACGCCTGCTGAATATGTTCAGGCGAACCTACCAGCAATCCAACTTTTTGCTGCAAAAAATATCCGGCTGAATACTTTGTCGGGGCATATGGGCGTGGTAAATACGCAAGCAGAAAACGCTAAATCACAACGTCTTGCGGTGATTTTTAATGGTAATCGCGTCTACGAAGTGAATTACTACAATACTGCCAATTCCACCTCGAAACACGATGATCGGTTTCAAGAAATATTGACAACACTCAAGCCGTATCGCGACGTTACGGCCTCTCCACAAAAGCTTCCCCGTATTCGTTATGTTAAAGCCAAACAGGGGATGACCTTTCGAGCGCTTGACCGGGCGCTCCATATGGGCGCGTATGGTGAGCAGCAGCTGCGTGCGATCAACGGTTATTATCCGTTTGGCGAGCCCGATCCGGGGGAGTGGATCAAAATCGTCCAATAATTTGTCAGATCTTCGTAAGATAGTTCTTCTGTGGGCCTTCCTTCTCGTTTCGCTTAAACGTCATAAAGTTTAGGACTACACCAGGGTGTCGAAGCTCGGCAAGGTGCTGCATGAATTTCTCAACTCGTGATAAGCTTCCGTTCCCGTCATATCCAAGGAGTTTTTAGGGACTGTACATGCCAAATAGTGAAGAGTTAAGACAGGCAGGTTTAAAGACCACCTTACCCAGACTCAAAATATTGGGCATTCTGGAAGATGCAGCAGATCAGCACTTTACTGCCGAAGATGTTTACAAAAGATTGCTCGACAGTGGTGAAGAGATCGGCTTGGCGACAGTGTATCGAGTGCTAACGCAATTTGAAGGTGCCCAGTTGGTCATTCGACATAATTTCGAAGGTGGGCGGTCGGTGTTTGAGCTTAATGATGGCAAACACCATGATCACATGGTATGTGTCAAGTGCAGCAAAGTTATTGAGTTTTACAATCAGCAAATCGAGAATCTGCAAACGGAAGTTGCTGAAGACCATAGTTTTACGCTGCAGGAACACGCTTTGGTGATGTACGGTTTATGCAGTGATTGCGTAGCCTGAATACTATTTAAAACAAACTTAAAAATAGGAAAAAAAATGAGTGAAGCGCCTACGAATCTAAAGTATGCGGCTACCCACGAATGGGCGCGGTTAGTCAGCGACGATGTAATAGAGGTTGGAATCACAGATTATGCACAGGAGTCATTGGGTGATGTTGTGTATATTGATTTGCCTGGTATAGGTACGGCTGTATCTGCCGCACAGGAATGTTGTGCTGTGGAGTCTGTTAAGGCGGCGACTGATATATATGCTCCATTAAGTGGTGAAATCGTAGCTGTCAACGAACAGCTCGACGATAATCCAGAATTGATTAATCAGGGGCCGTACGGAGAAGGCTGGATGTTTCGCCTTCGGTGCAGCGATGTGGCAGAATTAGACACCCTGCTTTCAAGCGAAAATTACATTAGCACCCTTTCAGTACAATAATGCCGTATTGGATTATCTGGATCGCCCCCTTCGGGCGAAACGCCAGGCATTCGTCCGCGTTGTTGGGTTTTGATAAGGAGCGGAGACTCTTGGCAAGGGCCAACCATTATCTGCGAGCCTCGTCTGGCCCAACGCTTATCGTCTCGCTGAATGCGGCATTATAATATTGGAAGGGCGCTAGCACATTAAACGGCCCGTCCGTCTTTTTTCTTTTTAATCCTGTTACTGTGAGTTAGTTGGTAGTAAATCCTATGGCAAATAAAAAACACGCCCTCATTTGTGGGTCAATGGCCTATGACACCATCATGCTGTTTGAAGATAAGTTTCGTAACCACATCCTGCCGGACAAGGTTCACATGCTTAACGTTAGTTTTCTGGTTCCGGAGATGCGTCGTGAATTTGGTGGTTGTGCGGGTAATATTGCCTACAATCTCAAGCTGATTGGCGGTGATCCGTTGATTATGGCAACTGTGGGTGATGATTTTGGCCCGTACGCCGATTGGTTAGATAAACATAAAATTGACAAGGCACACGTTCGAGCGCTCAAAGGTACTTACACGGGCCAAGCCTTTATCACGACCGATATGGAAGACAACCAGCTCACGGCTTTTCATCCGGGTGCAATGTCTTATTCAGATAAGAACAAGGTAGGCATGGCTGAAGATGTTGGGATTGGTATCGTCTCACCGGATGGGCGCGATGGCATGATTGAGCATGCTGCTCAATTTGCCAAAGCCGGTATACCCTTTATTTTTGATCCAGGCCAAGGCCTTCCTATGTTTGATGGGAATGACCTTGAATGCTTTATCAAGCAGGCCAGCTACATGGTGATGAACGATTACGAAGCGCAAATGGTCGAAAACAAAACCGGCAGAGAGATTGGCTTGATCGCACGAGATCTGGAAATGCTGTTGGTTACTAAAGGCGCAGAGGGAGCGAACCTTTATCATAATGACCGAATCACGGTTATTCCGGCTGCGACAATAGATACCCCTGTAGACCCAACCGGTTGCGGTGACGCGCTACGGGCCGGCTTGCTTTATGGATACCTAAATGGAATGGATTGGGAAACATCGGCCTTGATTGGCTCGCTTTTGGGTGCCATCAAAATAGAGTCCGTCGGGCCACAAAACCATAAATTCACAAAAAAATCTTTCCGCCAGCGATTCGAAAAGAATTTTGGGCGCAAGCTGGAGCTTTAGATGTAGATTTCCTTTTCTAACTAAATCTGTTTGTATTGTCCGAAAATGCAAATGAGAATCGTTTGTATTAAGATAAGCATTTATGTATAGTCTCGCGTTTGGTCAGTTAATTTATTTTAGAGTAATGAAAAAGATACTAATGATTAGAGTAATGAAAAAGATACTAATGACGGCATCGATTGCCGTGCTTATGGGAGCACAGATCGCCGTAGCTGATGAGGCTGATGATATCGCTGCGCTTAAACAGCAAGTCGAAGCGCTACAAGTGCAACTGCAAGCGTTAACGGCGCAGATTGACTCCGCAAGTGCTCAGATACAGTCGAATACAGAAGCCGCTGAGGTTGCGGTCGCCCAGGTAGAAACGCTGACAATAGATGGTGGAAGATTAGGTGGCAACAGCAGCTGGGCAAGTAATACCAGACTGGGCGGTTACGGTGAACTGCATTACAACAATCTGGATGGTGCTAGTGGAGGCGCTAGTGAAATAGATTTCCATCGTTTTGTTTTATTTGTCGAACATGAATTCAGCAATCGACTGCGCTTCTTCAGTGAGTTAGAGCTGGAGCATTCCCTAGCCGGTGATGGCAAGCCTGGAGAAATCGAGCTCGAGCAAGCCTATATTGAGTATGATTTGACTGAAAACATTACTTCTGTAGCGGGATTGTTCTTGATACCCGTGGGGATTATTAACGAAACTCACGAGCCGCCAACTTTCTACGGTGTGGAACGCAATGAGGTGGAGAAAAATATTATTCCAAGTACCTGGTGGGAAGCTGGTGCAGGCATCCATGGGCACAATTCCAGAGGTTTTTCCTGGGACTTGGCGGCACACTCTGGCTTGAGCACCCCCATAGAAGGCGGGAATGCGTTTAAAATTCGTAATGGTCGACAAAAGGTTGCTGAAGCGACAGCAGAAGACCTGGCGGTGACTGGCCGTATACGTTACACAGGAATCCCTGGTCTTGAGTTGGCGGCCAGCGCGCAATATCAATCTGATA
>JABJKL010000170.1 GCA_018660405.1 Pseudomonadota bacterium
GCGCAGAAAGCGCAGAGGCAACCTTGTTCGAAGCCCATGCTGCTTATCAAAGTGGTTCAGGATTTGGTTTGCGTGCACTATATGCGGTATGGAACGTCGATGGTGCTACCGCTGAAGCTATCGGTCGTGACAAACAGGAGGGATTTTATATTGAGCCATCTTTTCGCATTAGTGACAAGTTAGGTTTGTTTGCCCGCTACAGTGAGTGGAACAACGAAGCTGGCCTGTCTTCAACCAAGGCAACTACACAATTTGACGTAGGAGTTAACTGGTGGTTGCACGAAAACGTTGTTCTCAAGTTCGATTATGAGAACCAGGGTGGTCGCAAGGACGCAGATGGATTCAATCTAGGTCTGGGGTTTCAGTATTAAGGACGCGTTAAATAAGCGAACAAGCGCTCAAAAGCCAGCCATGTTTGGTGGCCGGTTTTTGGTGTTACTGGTTTGTGCAGGTTTTTTGATTGTACCAACGCCTTTGTTCGCGAATGATAATCTGGCCGATGAACAAAGCAGCTATCTTGGCAGAGTTTTTGGAAGCGCGGTGCCGCTACCGAAAACGCTATGGTTGAAGGAAGATTTGAAGGAGCAGGTCGTCGATATTTTGCAGCATACACCGGGTTTCCTTAGAGCGAGGTATTGGTCCGATGGCACCACATATGTTTGGGTACTCGATGAGATAGGCAAAACGCAAGCTATTACATTTGCCGTGAGGGTGGCGGCCGATCGCATAGAAGAGCTTGATGTGTTGGCTTTTCGAGAATCTCGTGGTTGGGAAATCAAACATGATTTTTACACGGAGCAGTTCATAGGTGTGGGTGTGAACGACGACCTGAATCTGGATAAACCTATAGACGGAATTACAGGTGCGACTTTGTCGGTAAGGGCCAGCAAAAAAGTCGCGCAAATGGCGTTATTATTTACTCGCTACGTTCATAAGGACATTGCACTCGCGCAATGAACTTGAGGAATAGTGACCGGTGGGTTCCGCGCCGAAGATCCACCAGGAACCTTATCAAGGCCCATTCGCTTATCGGGTTATTTTCCGCGGCACTGGTAGTTGTTCTGGTTATAACCGGGTGGGCGCTAAATCATAATGATGGCCTGGCCCTCGGCGCTCGGCATATCAAGAATGACTGGATTCTGGATTTGTATCGGATTAGCGAAAAGCCTGGCGTTCAGGAGATATCATCACAAGGTTTGGTGTTGGCAACTATCGACGATGCCGTTTTTCTTGATGCGATATTCCTTCTCAGCACCGATGATACATTGCTTGGAATAGCTTCTTATAATGATGTGGCGCATGTGTTCTCCTCGTCATTGGTAAGAATGTATACCGAACAAGGGGAGCTGATAGAAACCGCCATACTACCGGCTACCATATCGGCAGTAGGGGCGCTAATTGATAGCACCTTAGTGCTGGAGTTAGAAGGCGGTGGCATAACAGGATTAAGTCTTGTTTCGTTCCAGTTGGAATTACCGTCAACAAGTTTACCAACCAGGTGGCAAGCGTTCGCTAAAAGAGATAACCCGAGTTACCCTTCAATAGTTGCCGGGTGGCGGGAGCGCCGCCTAACGCTTGAACAAGCCTTACTGGATATACACAGCGGTCGGATATTCGGCTCTATTGGCGTTTGGTTGGTTGACCTGTTTGGATTATTGTTACTCGTGCTCGCATCAACCGGGTTGATAGTTCGGTTTCGCCGCAGACGACGACGCTCACATCAAATCAGATAACGAGGGCAGCTGCTCTTCGGTATAGCCCTCAGGTAGCGCAGTGGTTCCTGCAGGCAAAGATTCGTCGCTTACGCCAATAATGTTTATCGAGTTACTCTCACTTGTTAATTTTGTGCCTTGAATGATGAGATTATTGGTTTCCATTTCCCCAAACGAAGGTATATTTCCACCCAGCATACCGCTGAATTGTTCGGCCTTACTGGCCATCTTGAAGGTAAAATTTTGCATGCCGATCAGCGCCAGGAAGTCGGCCTCGGTAACTCCGATGTTATTACCTTTGCTGAAGCATACTTTGGCGATGGTTTCACCTGCCTGAATCACATCATTAATAGTGCATGCAATGCCACCATATTCAGCGTTGCCCGTTGCCTGTAGAGTCGGCGCAGCAGGTTCCGCTTTTGCTTGCATGTCTCCCAGTCCCAAGCCGCCCATCAGGGCTTCCATTTGTGCCCGTTCATCTGCCGACATATTGGCCATTTGTTCGGCAAGTTGCTGTTGAATTATCGATGCCATACCACCCACCTGACCTACAAGGTTATCGATCACTTGTTCCGTTAGATGCATCACCGTTCTATTGTTGTGATCGACCACATACATGGTGCCGGAAGCCGCTTCGAAGATTATGTCCGTGCGTTCGTTATTGGCTTCTTTAATCAACACTCTGCCGTTTTGCACATAGGCCGAGTGAGCACCGACCAAAACGTCAGGGTCATCGGAATAAGTAATAATTGCGTCGGCATAAGAATATCCGGCTACCGTCGCCAATAGGATAAAGCCGCTTATCATTCGTATACGTTTCATGCTTGTTTCCCGTCGTTTATATACCGTTTATATACAAAGAGCACCAGTGCTCAAACCAAACTGGTTGGACAACCAGAGCATAGCAAATTTTACTGTTGTTGCTACAGCCCCCCCCAAGTTTCCGTATAATCTCTTTTTCTCTCCACCCGGAATTTGTTGCCATGAATTATCCAGAAATAGACCCGGTTGCCTTACAGATAGGGCCCATCGCCATACATTGGTACGGACTGATGTATCTGTTGAGTTTTTTATTAGTTTACCTGTTAGGCAACTATCGAGCGAAACAGCCGGGTAGCGGCTGGAACAAAGAACAAGTATCTGATCTGGTTTTTTTTAGTGCCCTGGGGGTCGTATTGGGAGGGCGTTTGGGCTACGCGCTATTTTATAATTTTGCGTCGTACGCGGATAACCCACTTAACATTTTGAAAGTGTGGGAAGGCGGTATGTCTTTCCACGGTGGTCTGATTGGCGTCACTGTTGCCACGATGTTGTTTGCGCGCAGTCGAGGCAAAACATTTTTGCAGGTGGCCGATTTCGCTGCGGTTCTGGCTCCGGTTGGTTTATTTTTAGGGCGTATCGCGAACTTTATTAATCAGGAATTATGGGGGCGAGTGACAGATATGCCATGGGGAATAATTTTTCCTTTGGCGGGTACGCAGCCAAGGCATCCGTCTATGCTTTATGAGGCTTTGCTCGAAGGAATCGTATTGTTCGCGATATTGTGGTGGTTCTCTTCAAGCAAGCGGTCGGCGGGCAAAGTTGCCGGATTATTTTTGTGGGTGTATGGTGCGTTTAGGTTTCTGGTGGAGTTTGTACGAGAACCAGACGCGCATATTGGCTTTCTTGCGGGGGATTGGTTCACTACCGGGCATTTGTTATGTCTACCAATGATGGCTATTGGTTTGTGGTTATTGCTAAAACGTAGTTCTATAAATCCATGAAAAAGCACCTCGATATGGCAAAGCTTGAATTTCAATCTGACATGTCCAATATTAATAGATCTGTCCTTAAAAAGAGTAATTGACTTGATCATTGGAAAACGCAGTTTTTGGGCGCATTTGAGCTTTTTGTTTGTGAGCGCGCTATTGTTGGGGCAAGGCGTGTTGGGGCAAGGCGCTTGGGCTCAGATTGCCAAGTGTCAGGATGCGAGTGGAAAATGGCACTATGGAAATTTCGCGGCCGATGTATGCGCTCAATCTGACATCACGCACATGGATGAGCAAGGCAATATTGTGGGGCAGGATAGCCGACCACTAACCGACGCTGAACAACTACAAATCGAGAAGGAAGCGGAGCTAGAAGCTCGGGTTCAGGCGGGCATTGATTCAGAGCAAGCTGAGCGAGAACGGATTCTCAGGATTTATGACAGCGAGCAAGGTATTTTGCGGATGAGAGACAGGAAGCTGGAGAGTATTAAGCTGCAAATTGCAGGCTTGGATATTTTGTTGCGACAACGTAAAAGCCGATTAGAGCAAGTCGTTCAAAACCTTGCCACCACAGTTCCCGAAGCTACCGGCCTTATAGAGAGGTTGGGTGAAGAGCAGGCGGTGTTGATTTCTGAGATAAGCGCGTGCGAAACTGCGGTCGTTGATGCTCAGCACAGTATTGCTGAGATGCAAACGTATTTTCAGAGAGAAATGGCTACATACAGGAAATATAACTGATTCTCGCGGCGTATATTTTTAGTCGGTAATTTTGTAGAGTCTCGTGATTTCTTCAAGGTCTCCAGCATCGTCCGTTCTGGTAGATGCCAGCATCTATATTTTTCGAGCCTGGTTTTCGATACCGGACTCTATGACCGATCATGAAGGGTTTCCGGTCAATGCCGCGTATGGGTTTGCACGGTTTTTAACCGAGCTGACCGAGCATGCGCGATGCAGGAATATGGCAGTTGTATTTGACGAGAGTTTGTCGCAGTCGTTTCGGAACGAAATTTATACCCCATATAAAGCCAATCGCGAACCCGCTCCGGAGAACTTGAAGCGCCAGTTTTCGCTGTGTCGCCGGTTTGCTGAAGCCGCAGGGTTAGCTTGCTTTTCGCATCCCCGTTACGAGGCCGATGATGTAATAGCCACATTGGCTCGTTTGCATCGTGCGGCCGATCAACCGGTTACGATTGTGACGGGAGACAAAGATTTGGCGCAGGTGCTATCGAAGGGTGATGTGTGGTGGGATTTTTCACGCAAGCTGGAGCACGATACCGACGGCGTAAAAGAAAAGTTTGGTGTATACCCGAACCAAATAGCAGACTATCTGGGATTGGTTGGTGATGCAGTCGATAATATTCCAGGTGTACCGGGTATTGGCCCGAAAAAGGCTGCTGGAATATTAAGCGAATACAGCAATCTCGATAGCGTTTATGAGAATTTGCACCGACTGCTTGATTTGCCCATTCGAGGCGCAAAAACACTGGGCGCGACGCTTGCCGAAAATAAAGAGATCGCCTATTTGTCCAGGCAGCTGGCGACCGTAGAGTATGAGATTGACATTGCAGATCCAGATATTACGCGAAGCGCTCCAGAGCACCGGGCTTTGGAAGAGGTGATTGATTTAATGGGGGGGCGGGGTAGAGGATTGGCAGATCGCCTTAGGCATAGTTATACACAAATATAATGGCTGCTAGTATTACGTTCAATATGAGTTTGCTTGATACCTGAATAACCGTCGCCAGCAGGGAGCTGGCGTCGAGCCCCCATGGATGGGTTCGCGGCGTGTTATTCAGGTATCAGGCGTGAGCTTAGTGGCGAAATCGTTAAGTGGATACGTCTAACAACGTCATAGCTGCCAAAGTCTTGGCGTCCCTTATTTCACCAGCCATTATCATCGATTGAATTTGCTCAATCGAAAACCAATGCGGCTCTAAAAATTCATCAGGGTCTGTGGCGGATTTCTGTTCGCTAAGGTTCTCGGCTTTGAAGATCCAGAGCACTTCATTGCAGAATCCGGGCGACGGAATAATGCTACCAAGCTCAAGCCATGTATCGGCACTAAACCCCGTTTCTTCGGTGAGTTCGCGTTTGGCAGTTTGCAGCGGTGATTCATCGGGTTCCAGACAGCCCGCCGGGAGTTCCCAGATGTTGTCATCGACTGCGTGACGAAATTGACGGAGCAGGCAAATTTGTTGCTTGGCGTTGATTGCAACGATAACCGCGCCACCGGGGTGGCGGACAATATCGTAATGGGTGATACGGCCATCGGGCAGGTGCACTTCGTCCCGGTAGAGTGAAATTAAGCGGCCTTTGTGGAGTAGTTTGTGCCGTGCAGGTGCGTTGTCATTTTTGCTCACGCGATGCTCCTGCGGGCCGGGCTACTTTACGCTTAGTAGCGAGGGCTGATAATCGTCGGGTGCTTGATAACCCAGCAGATTGATTACGGTAGCAGCAACATTGACCAGTCCAGCATTGTCCGGAGGCGTAAGCGCGAGTTCGGCTGGGGCCTGAGCGAAACTGATCGCAAGAGGTACGGGGTTTAATGTGTGCGAAGTTTTGGGGCTACGCACGCCGTCTTTGTCGGTAAACATGATATCAGCATTGCCATGGTCAGCAGTGTAGATCACAGCGCCGTTCAACTCATGGACGACTTTAATTAACTTCTCAACGCACTCATCGACGACTTCCATGGCGGTAATGGCAGCCTCGACATTGCCAGTGTGTCCAACCATATCGCCGTTGGCAAAATTTAAACGGCCCCACTGGAATTTACCGGTTTCGAGTAGTTCAATAGTTTTGTCGGTGATCTCACGTGCCTTCATTGCGGGCGCTTGGTCGAACTCAATATTGTCGGAAGGGATTTCGACATAGGTTTCCAATTTCTCGTCGACATATCCAGAACGATTACCATTCCAAAAGAATGTAACGTGGCCGTACTTCTGGGTTTCGCTAATGGCGAAACTTCGCAATCCAGTGGCACACAAAAACTCACCCATGGTGCGATCGATCCTGGGAGGGTCGACGAGATAATGACCGGGTACTTTTAGGTCGCCGTCGTACTGCAACATGCCTGCGAAGAACGTGTTCGGGTGTTGCCCACGGTCAAATTTATCGAATTCGACGGATTCAAATGCTTGCGATATTTGTATGGCTCGGTCGCCACGAAAGTTGTATAGCACCACACAATCGCCGTCGACGATTTTTCCGATTGCGTCGGGCTTGCTGGTATCGTGAATCACAAAGGGCTCCAGGTATTGGTCGCCTTTGTCGGTTTCCTGATACAGGGTTTCGACGGCTTGCCGGGCGGTATCGAACGCTCGCCCAACACCATGAACATGGCAATCGTAGCCACGCTTGACCATATCCCAATCGGCCTGGTAACGATCCATGGTAATGCGCATGCGCCCGCCACCGGAGGCGATACGGTAGTCAGCGTGGAACTGCTGGTTTATTTTTTCTAGCACCGTCTCGGTGGTATCTATGTAGTCCAGAGCTGAGCGCGGTGGCACGTCGCGGCCATCAAGTAGCAGATGCAGTCGAGCGCGTTTGATGCCTCGTTGCGCAGCCTGCTTAAGCAGTGCGTACATATGGTCATTATGGGAGTGCACGTTACCGTCGGAGTGCAAGCCCAGCAGATGAAGAGTGCCGCCAGCCAATGTCTTTTCGCAAGCGGCTTGCCATACGGCGGATTCAAAAACAGAGCCATCTGCAATGGCTGCATTTACCAGTTTTGCGCCTTGCGCAAAAATTCGGCCGGCGCCTAATGCATTGTGACCAACCTCGCTGTTCCCCATATCATCATCGGATGGTAAACCCACTGCAGTGCCATGAGCTTTGAGTTCGGTATACCAGTCAGAGACTGCCAATTTATCGAGTGTGGGAGTATTGGCCAGCGCTACAGCGTTTGCCGGGCCGTGGGGAGCTACGCCAACGCCATCGGCAATAATAAGTAGTAGCGGACCGTCAATGCCGTTGAATTTACCCAGCTTGTTAAGTGTGTTTGTCATGCTTAAGTTTTTTGCGGGTGGAGTGAAAAGGGTCAGGCTGGTTCGCTCAGTTGTTTACAGAGTAAGTCGAGTGCCTGGGCGCGATGGCTGATATTGCGCTTTACTTCGGGGGTAAGCTCAGCAGATGCCAGCTTATGGGTTGGAACCCAGAATATGGGGTCATAACCAAAGCCTTCGGTGCCACGCTCTTCAAACAACAGGCTGCCGCGCCAAACACCTTGAGCGATGATCGGTAGCGGGTCATCGGGATGCTGTACATAGCTCAGCACGCAGACAAATTGCGCGCCGCGATCGGCCACCGGGATATCGCGCATATTTTCTAGCAGAAGGTCGTTATTAGCTTGGTCATCACCATTGCCGTCGCCATTTTTGTCGGCATAACGTGCAGAATAAATACCAGGAGCTCCTCCCAATGCATCGACCGTTATTCCAGAGTCATCTGCAACCGAGGGTAAGCCTGTGATGCGGCTGGCATGGCGCGCCTTGATCAGTGAGTTTTCGATAAAACTTAGGCCATCTTCGACAGCATCTTCAACCCCAAGGTCACGTTGAGATGTCACGATATAACCGAGAGCAGACAAGCTCCGGTTCATTTCCCGAACTTTGTCCGCGTTACCCGTTGCGAGAACCAGCTCTCTCTTTTGTGGGGTTTGTTTCTCAGGTCTCAAGGGCTGCCTTTTGTATTTCGATCAGTTCAGTTACGCCTTTACGGGCATAAGTGAGCATAGTCGACATCTGTTCTTCGGTAAACGGTGAGCCTTCAGCTGTGCCTTGTACTTCGATGAAGTTGCCGTCGCTGTCCAATACAAAATTCATATCGGTTTCAGCGTTGCTATCTTCGGGATAGTCAAGGTCGAGTACAGCTTCGCCTTCATAGACACCGCAGGATACTGAAGCCAGTTGACCAATCATCGGGCTGGTGACTATTTTGCCAGATTCCATCAAAGAGTTTATGGCGTCTGACAGTGCAACCCAGGCACCCGTGATCGACGCTGTGCGTGTACCACCATCAGCTTGAATGACATCGCAATCAAGCGTGATGGTTTGTTGACCAAGTTTTTCTAAATCGACTATTGAACGTAGTGATCGCCCAATCAATCGCTGAATTTCCTGTGTTCGCCCAGACTGCTTGCCACGCGCAGCTTCGCGGCCAGAGCGCGTGTTAGTGGCGCGCGGTAACATGCCGTATTCGGCCGTTACCCAGCCTTTATCCGTGCCACGTAAAAAAGGCGGTTGGCGGTTTTCTACCGAGGCGGTGCAAATCACCTTGGTATTGCCAAAACTTATCAGCACGGAGCCTTCGGCATGATGCGTAAAACCGCGTTCAATGGTAACTTTTCTGAGCTCATCTGGCGCTCTACCGCTGGGTCTGTTCATACGTTGTGATTGGTCCTTTATTTTAGCTGAGGGTTAAGAAAATCTGTTGAGTGCTTATCGAAAATGCGGTTAATCACCGTGATTTTTCGAATTTATCCACGAAGTTTTCAAGCTCCGCGATCATGCTGTCAAAACTCTCAAGCGTTTGTTTCTGTGATTTCGAATTCTCGGCATATTCTGGTTCGGTCGGCGTATTGTCCGGTGTGATTATAGGCTCAGGTACTGCACCTTTTAACAAATCCATTTGCTCTTCCCTAATATTGTTTTTGCTAGCGTATTCGACACCCCAACATAGAGCAATTGCACTTAAATTATCGCTTGGCTCCTGGTTTCTTAGCTCGAGTGCCCGTAGCAATTTATTTAGACCATTTTGGGGTAACTCTGGCTCGATGTGTTTCATCACATCAGCAGACTCAATATTTCGCCATGCGCCATCACTGCAAAGCAAAATCATATCATTGTGTTCCAAGCGAACTTTTGGGCCAATGGTCACATCGGGTTGTGAACGCCCGCCAACATAACGGCTAATGGTGTCGCTCTCAATATCTCTAGTCGAATCGTTCGAGTGATCTTCTGTCCGATAGGCCATGCGACCATCCCTATACAGATAGAGGCGGCTGTCACCGGCATGAGCCCACCAGGCAATTCCGTCGATTATCAAGCAGGCCACGCAAGTGGTTTTGGGTACATGGGGAGGGAGTTTGTTTTTGGCAGCACGATGGCGAATGACTGAGTGTGCATATTTGATCGCCAGTTGTAGAAAAGCCACCGGGTCTGCTAGATTCTCGGTCGGCGTTCGTTCGAAAGATTGGGTCATTGCATCGATTAGTCCCTGTGAAGCGATGTCTGGACCATCGTGACCCCCAAGACCGCCAGCCAAAACCATTAGAACAGCGTCATTACGGGAGCTAACAGATACGCGATCTTCGTTGCGTGCTCGTCCGCCTATATAAGATTGTGATGCAACGGTGTACAACATGGTTTTGAATTCAGTTTGGGAATTTTTTGTGGGCCTCTTCATCATCATACAGTTTAGGACGCTACACTAGCATTTTAACAAACTCATCAACGTGTTGTGGCCGCTGTGATGGTTTAATCGCAGTGCAGGCATCAATGGCATCCAATGTGCGGCTATAGTAACGATGACTATATTTTTTCGCCAACGGTACGAGCCTGTCATGCTTACAACGGTCAAGGGCAGATGGTGGGTTGCGATGGGTGATGCAGGCATACATTGTCATGGCTACGGCGTACAGGTCTGAGCTGCGAGCTAGAGGTTTGTACAAATGCTGTTCTGGCGACGAGTAGCCGTGCGTCAATGTTTGTATTTCTGGCACCTCAATAAAATCAGCCACGCGGTGTGATGCTCCGAGATCGAGTATCAACGGGTCACCTGAGGAGCGCAACAGAATATTGCCTGGTTTAATATCCAGGTGAAGAAAACCTTGCTCGTGCACTTCTTTCAGTCCAGCAAGCACCATTAAGAATATGTTTAGCAGAATATTCTGGTTGGGACTTTCTTCGGTTTGTTTGATAAGCCAACGCAGGTCTTTCCCTCTTTCGTAGGGCATAACCATGTACGCTGTGTTGTTTGCGCGAAAGAAATTATCGACATGTACTATGTTAGGGTGGCGTATATAGGAAAGCGTAAGGGCTTCATCAAAAAATCGTTTAAATCCTAATTTAAATTTGTGATTGTGATTTGCAGAAATGGGTTCGACACGACTATTGTTTAGCCGTTTGCAGTAGATGGGTGAGTAGAATTCTTTGATCGCGACGATCTTGCCTGTCTGTTTGTTTTTGGCCATATACACAATGCTAAATCCACCAAATCCGATAACTTTGCGTAGCTCATAGTTTTTCAGGATGGTGCCCGGCCTGAGCGATACCGATTGGGTATTTTTTATTATCTTTGAGGGATTTTGCGTAACCATGACGTTATTATAGAAGAATGGGCGAGAATTTTTCGCCACATTTCGACCTAGTTTAGGACACTACACCAGCTTATATTTGCTTTCGGCTAAGGTTCAAGCAAGCTATAGACAGGTCCTTTATTACCAGCGAGATTTAATATATGACTCATAGTATGACGGCCTATGCACAGGCCAGACGAATGACCAACGATGGCGAATTAAGTTGTGAAATTCGCGCTGTTAACCATCGTTATCTTGAGGTGCAGCCGCGGTTGCCGGAGGAGCTTAGAGCCTTGGAGCAGCCTATTCGTGATCAGGTTTCCGACAAGCTCCAGCGTGGCAGACTCGATATATTCGTACGTTTGAGTTCAGGCGCTACAAATTCGCGTGCCGGCCAGCTGGATGACCAAGTCGTTAAAGATATTGCACAAGTAGCAAGCCAGGTACAGCGGCTCTTACCGAAGGCTGAACCTTTGGGTGTATCCGATATATTGCGATGGCCTGGCGTGCTGGTATCGAAGTCAATCGATATGGAAGCCATGGGAATTGAAATGCAACAGCTGGTAGACGAGGCGCTTGACGAATTGCTTGAGGCGCGCGCAAGAGAGGGTGAGAAACTTGCTGCACTGATAGAAACGCGATTGTCCGGTGTAATGGCGCAAGTTTCATTAGTCGGTGAAGCGCTGCCAGATATTGAGAATGAGTACCGCAAGCGCCTGGAAGATCGCCTGGCGGAAATTCAAGATTTGGACCCTGGTCGACGCGAGCAAGAAGTTGTGCTGTTCTTGCAGAAACTCGATGTGGCCGAGGAACTCGACCGATTAGAGGTGCACGTTGCTGAGATTCGTTCGGCGCTGGCTCAGCCAGGAGCGGTTGGTCGCCGACTGGATTTTTTAATGCAAGAACTCAACCGCGAGGCGAACACTTTGGGTTCTAAATCGCAAGACCCACGTATGACTCAAGCGTCGGTCGAGTTAAAAGTGTTAATCGAACAAATGCGTGAGCAGATTCAGAATTTGGAGTAAGGTTAAACCCAACTGATGTGTTAGGTTAAAAAAATCCGGGAACCTGCTGCAAATATGTCATAGAATACGCCGCTTGCTGCGCTAGCCCGGTTTTTAGTGGCTCGCGTGTGCTCGCAAAGATGCATCTAACAAACCCCTTTTGCCGTCATGTCTGAATCTGTAGCTCGTGTGCTTATTTTGTCGGCGCCATCGGGTACCGGTAAAACCAGCCTTGCGCAGGCTTTGGTACAACAGGTGCCGAATACTGTTATGTCTGTTTCACATACTACACGTGAGCGGCGAGTGGGCGAGCGCGATGGGTTGGACTATTACTTCGTCGGTGATGTTGAGTTTACCGATATGGTCAAATCGGGTGATTTTCTCGAGCATGCAGAGGTCTACAATCACCGTTACGGCACAGGTCGGCAAGCAGTGCTTGATCAATTGGAATCCGGTAATAATGTGTTGCTTGATATTGATTGGCAAGGTGGGCAACAGGTGCGCCGGGCGTTGCCAGAATCATTAAGCGTGTCGATGCTTCCGCCTTCAGTAGAGGAATTAGAACGGCGATTACGGTCGCGAGCCAAAGACAGCGAAGAAACAATTCAGCGGCGCATGTATCAGGCATTGGATGAAATGCGGCATTGTAAAGAGGCTGATTACATCGTTTTAAACGATGATTTTGAAGCCGCACTGGATGATTTAAAGAAGATTTTGTGCGGTCAGGCAGAGCAAACACGACCTTTGACGATAGATTTGCAGGCGTTGCTTAATTAGTGAAGCCGACAGCTATGATAAACTATAGATATACAGATTTGTGGCTTGAGCCGCATACAGGAGTAAATATATGGCACGTATTACCGTAGAAGATTGTCTCGATAATGTGGACAATCGATTTCAGCTGGTGCTGGTCGCTGCCAAGCGAGCACGTCAGTTGTCTTTGGGTTCAGAGCCCATGGTTGAGCATGATAAAGATAAGCCAACTGTTTTGGCCTTACGAGAAATCGCCGAAGGCCATGTGACTCGCGACATTCTGATCGAGAAGCCTGAAGATGAATTGGCAGACTTGCTGGGCGAAATCGATAATGAGGTTGATACCGACGCATTGGTTGATGAAGAGCTGGCTGCGCTAATTAGCGGCAGTTTGACTGTTGATAAGCCACAGGCGTCTGATAAGTCACCAGCGCTTGCTGAGTCGCAGGTGACAGATACGCCGCAGGTAGAGGCTAAGGACGAACAGAAAACCGATGCCATCGATAGTAAA